>DCAZ01000146.1 GCA_002313925.1 Gemmatimonadales bacterium UBA1120 | reverse complement strand
CGACCGGATTCACTAGCAGGTGGTTTCGGTCGCGGATGGTTGACGGGTTTTGAGCGTACAACGATGGGTGAACAGCTTGTGAACAAAGGATCCCCAATCGTGCCCGATCCGCGACCTGATCAAAATTTTTTCTTTCGGAGTGATAACATCGCGTTCGCGCGCATTGGCATACCAGCGCACACTCTGTCGTCGTACAACCTGCATGATGACTACCATAGACCTTCCGACGAAGTCCAGTATGTAGATTTTGATCATATGGCGGCGATCGTTGAAGCCGCAGTTGAGGCCGTTCTCATTTTGGCGAACGGACCGAGACCCAACTGGGTTGAGGGAGGCATGGACGGTTTGACAGGCAATACACCTTGACTGTGAACGGAGTCAAACCTGGTCTCATGTTGACCCGAGACGATTTTGAGAAGGCCCATGAACGAGTGGCGCCTCACGTTTATAGGACGCCACTACTAACGTCCCGCTCACTCAACGAAGTGACTGGTTTCGATATTCGACTTAAGGCAGAGCTCTTCCAAAAGGGCGGCTCGTACAAGGTCAGAGGACCCACAAACCTCATAGGTCTACTGACAGAGGAGGAGCGCGCTAAAGGTGTTATCTGCTCATCTGCCGGGAACCACTCACAGGGTGTGGCTATAGCTGCACAACAGTACGGCATTCAAGCAGTAGTTTGCATGGCAACAAATGCAACACCCTCAAAAATCGAAGCGACCAAGGGATATGGAGCTGAGGTGATACTCCATGGATCAATCTGGGACGAAGCCAATGAGAAAGCCCTTGAGCTCGTGAAGGAACGAGGGTTGACTTACATACATCCATTCGATGATCCACGCCTTATCGCAGGACAAGGCACTACCGGATTAGAAATCATAGAGGACTGGCCTGAAGCAGAAATTATTCTCGTTCCAATCGGCGGTGGCGGACTAATTTCTGGTGTCTCTATGGCGGTCAAGAGTGTCAAACCAAACGTCAGAGTGATAGGTATTGAATCATCTGGTGCACCCGCAATGAAGAAGAGTATCGAAGCCGGATACCTTATCACTCTTGATGACGTGTCCTCTATAATCGACGGATTGCGAGTGAAGACGGTTGGTGCAAACACGCACTCGGTTGTATCGCGCTTCGTTGATGAAATCGTGACTCTTTCAGACAAGCAAATATTTGATGCACTCATCTGGCTGATGGCGAGAGCAAAACTTGTGACTGAAGGCGCAGCAGCTGCTCCGGTCGGGGCACTCCTAGAAGGCCTCATCGATGCAAGTCCCGGAACGAAGGTTGCGGTAGTCCTGAGTGGAGGAAATTTAGATGTGGACCAACTTCGAGGGTTGAATTGGAACTAGTTCAGCCTGACCGGTAAGACGGGGGTCCCTGTGCCGCTAAAATCACTCACCAGCTTCTATTAACCAGCGTGCTTCCCCCGCTCTCGAGTCAGTGCTTCCTTTTTCTCTTGCTTCCATACCGCAATTTCTTCGTGTTTTCCGGAAAGTAGTATTTCTGGAACTGAATAGCCGCGGTAACTGGCCGGCCGAGTGTAAGAAGGAGCACTGATCAACCCGTCATCGTAGAATGAATCAGTAGCAGCTGCGTCATGGTCTCCGATCGCTCCTGGAAGCAGTCGGACCACTGCGTCCGTAATAACTAGCGCGGCAATCTCTCCACCTGATACAATATAATCTCCGATCGAGACCTCTTCTGTAGCGAGATGGTCAGCAACTCGTTGGTCCACATCTTTGTAGTGTCCGCAAAGGAATGTGAGTTCAGGTTCTACGCTGTAACGAACTGCATCAGCATGATTAAAGGCACGTCCCCTCGCGGAAAGCAAGATGACTGGACCTTCTGGTTCGAGGTCATCGATTGCCTCGAAGAAAGGTTCTGGCTTCATAACCATGCCTGCCCCTCCCCCGTAGGGAAGATCATCAACTGTGCGGTGCTTATCGTGGGTATAAGAACGAAGATCCGTGAGGTGATATTGCACCAGGCCAGCCTCTCTTGCGCGACCCGGGATCGATAACCCCAAGGGGCCGTCGAAAAAATCCGGAAAGATAGACACAATGTTAATCCGCATAGCTCTGTAATCTAAAGATCGAGTAAGCCATCGGGCGGATCGATGACAATGTATTTCTCATCCGCATTGACTTGGAGAACTATTTCTTTGGAGAAAGGGATCATGATTTCTCCTTCGTGACCCTGGACGCAGAGGATATCGTTGGGATCAAGTTCATAAACCTCGGTTACCTCTCCCACCACCGTACCCATACTGGTCTGAACCTTCATACCAAGAAGTTGGTGGTGAAAAAACTCACCATCACCAAGCGGCTCAAGTGCTGATACTTCTCGAAATAGATAGTGTCCCCGCAGCCGCTCCGAATCATTCCGATCGGTGATGCCTCCAGCAGACGCGATATAACCATTCCTGTAGGGACGTACCTGTTCAAGCTTGAGAGTTGGAAGGTCCGGATCCGGATTCGCGCTATCAACATTACCGAGTTGTAGCACTACCCCAGGCGTGTACGTGCTCTGAGGATGATCCGTCAACGGCAGAACCAAAAACTCACCTTTGATTCCGTGGGGTTTCACAATGTGCCCCACGGCCAAGAAGCGCGGGCCATCACGACCCATAGCTCAAACAAGTCCGAGTGCTACTCGGACTCCTCCTCTTCCTCAGCTGGCTCCTC
>DCAZ01000031.1:13787-14604 GCA_002313925.1 Gemmatimonadales bacterium UBA1120 | reverse complement strand
ATCGAAGCGGGTATTTCTGGATTCTTGGGGATCGGATCCCGTATCGGTATTCGGAGTTCAGCTCGTTATGGACTACAGCTGCCCACCACACTCATGAGAAGGGTTGCTCCACCAGAAATAGTGATGCCCTTAGCATCTACCTTACGTGAAGTACGCTGGAGCCCGGCATCGTACATGAGGCTAGAAATCGAACCTTCATGGAATTTCTCACCACAGCTTTATGGGTTCGGTACGTACCACTTTTACTCCAAAGCTATGGATAGCTACGAACTTACCGGTAACCAGGACAGAAATAGTACCGTACAAGTAGCGCCGGTCTTCGTCGAAGACTTAGAGGATGAAAGCAGTAGAACGTTTCATCAGCTTGGACTCGGACTCAGGTACTCAACACTGAACGGTCTCGGATCCGCCAGCGAACAACGACCTGCCGAAGTTCATGGCCGAGTTATCTACACGCTCGCAGGGAATGGTGGGCACACACCTATCACGACCAGAGTAGAGTTTGGGATCCGTCTCTTCCAACGATTTTGGGGCGGTGCCAACTAAAGGATTAAGCCCGCTCCGGGGGTCTCGCTGCCCAATTCAGTTTCCTGCGCATGGTATCGAGAAATGTCTGACCTTGAAGCTGGATCAGTGAGACCTCGTGCTCTCCTCTTGAAACCACAACTGTGTCCTGAGAGCCAAGCTTGCCTTCGACCTGGCCATCAATGGTAAGTTGTAAATTGTGTCCAGGATCCAGCCCTGTGACAGCCACTTTTTCTTGAGACCCAACAACCAGTGGGCGAACAGAAAGCGAGTGCGGACAGATCGGTGTGAC
>DCAZ01000031.1:2613-13371 GCA_002313925.1 Gemmatimonadales bacterium UBA1120 | reverse complement strand
CCATCACCCGTGAAGCTCCCGATCTCCTCCTGACCTTCCGGTCGTTCTACTGTCAGTCTAATCGGAGTCACACGGGCTGCACCCGAATGATGAACAACAACGTCGTTCAATGCGTTGAACGGGCCCAGATCTTCACCTTCCGCCACTCTTACAATTGCACTTAGAGTGAAACGTCGTTCCACGAGCGCTTGACCATCAAGAACCGCTGTAAGCCCCGCTTCGAGCTCTTTTTCCGGAGTAGTCGTCAAGAAGCCCAACCGGCCAGTATTCACGCCGAAAACGGGAAGTCTCGATCCTATGGCAAGTCGCGACGCACGGAGCATGGTACCGTCACCGCCTAGAGCCAGCAGTAGATCGATTGGCGATTGATCCAAATCGAGTATGTTCGACCCCTCAGGCAGGCCTGGACTCCTAGACTCAAATGCCAACGATACGTCCCGTGCCTCACACAAATCGATCAAACGATTGATGGCAGTCGAGTCTGCACGGGTTCTACCGCTCAGCACCACACCGATACGTCTGATCGGATCAGTGAGGGGGAAACTCTGCGAGGACCTCATGCAGTCTCCATAAGACTCGCAGACTTCACCCCTACGAGCGTCCTGATGCGTGTGACCATTCCCTCTACATCAAGACCGATATCAGCCAGAAGATCCTTCCGAGCTCCATGTTCGATGAACGAGTCAGGTAGTCCCATAGCACTCATCCGTGGCGGAGTCTTCAAATTCAATTCATTGAGTTCCTTCGCCATAAATGCACCGAAACCATTAACCACCTGACCTTCCTCGATGGTTAACACCGTCGGATGATTACGCATGACTTCATTGAAAACCGAACGGTCATATGGTTTGAGGAACCTGCAGTTCACCACGGTGCATTTCACACCTTCTGCGCCTAGCACGTCAGCAGCTTCAAGAGCAGGGAGCACCATGCTGCCTACGGCGAGAATGGCACAATCGGAGCCCTTCCTCAGGATCTCCCAAGTATGGGGCTCAACACTTTCAATTTCATTTAGGTGAGGGACATCTGATGGTACGGCATCTCTCGGCCAGCGAACGCACCAGGGACCATCATGTTTCTCAGTTGCAAGACGAACGAGAGCAAGCATTTCTGCTCCATCCTTCGGAGCGGTCACAGTCATTCCCTGAACGGCTAACATATAAGCGATATCAAGCGCACCGTGGTGGGTAGGCCCGTCTTCACCAGCCACCCCAGCTCGGTCCATACAAAAGACGACTGGCAGGTCTTGAAGTGCCACGTCATGCACAATGTTGTCGTACGCACGTTGCAGGAATGTTGAGTAGATCGCTACAACTGGTTTCACACCCTGGGTAGCCAGGCCTGCCGCAAACGTCACCCCATGTCCTTCTGCGATTCCAACGTCGAAGAACCGGTCCGGGAATCTTTCGTCGAACATGTCGGTAGACGTCCCATCCGGCATGGCGGCCGTTATAGCAACAATCAAAGGATCCGTTTCCGCGAGTTGCACCAATCCTTTACCGAATACTTTTTGATACCGCGGAAGTCCCCCTGGTTTTTTTATACCGCTCCCGGTCGTTTTGTCGAATGGGCCTGATGCGTGCCACGTATAGGGATCGTTTTCGGCCTTTGAAAACCCCTTCCCTTTCTGTGTAAGCGCGTGAACTAGAATCGTCCCTTTCATCTTACGCACTTTCGAGAGGGTTTCCGCCAAGGTTTTCACATCATGACCATCTACCGGACCAACATATCGGAATCCGAGTTCCTGAAAAATCAGCCCCGGAGTCAGAAGATGTTTCACGCTTTCATCTAGACGAACGGCAAGTTCTTCCATCACATCCCCAAGCGCAGCCGGGGTCCGGTGTAATACTTCTTTCACCAAACCTCTCACCTTGTTGTAGGCCGGATTGGTAATCATGCTGGTCAGATATTTGTTCATCGCCCCTACAGCAGGTGCGATAGACATATCGTTGTCATTCAAGACGACCACAAAATCTCGGTCGGTATGACCCGCGTTATTCAGCGCTTCGTATGCGAGGCCACATCCCATTGCCCCATCCCCTATAACAGCAACCACACTGAAATCCTGTTGAGTCAGATCACGTCCAACAGCCATACCCCAAGCTGCTGAGATCGACGTCGCAGCATGCCCAGCTCCGAAGGTATCGTACTCCGATTCATCTCTCCTACAGAACGGGGCCAGCCCACCCTGTGTCCGGATGGTGGGTAATTGCTCGTTACGACCTGTCAGAATCTTGTGGATGTAAGCCTGGTGCCCCGTGTCCCAAACAATCTGGTCGCGGGGAGTATCAAAAGCATAGTGAAGCGCAACTGTAAGCTCCGCGACACCGAGGCTTGCACCGAAATGGCCGCCTTTTTGCGATACAACATCGATATGACGTGTGCGTAGCTCATCAACGAGAGAGGGTAGGTCATCTCGATCAAGGCGTCTAAGATCTCTTGGATAAGAGATCTCATCCAGTAAGGCCACGGAATTCACTCCTTCTCTTAGATCCTTTCTAGGCCGACGTCAAAGATAGTTGCACAGACCGTGCCGCACAGGCCAAAAGTGTTCGAGTTATCTCTCTCGTTCGATTACATAACGAGCTAAAACAGTTAATACAGGGGCATCGATATCGATGCTTTCGAGTGCACCCAAAGCATCGGCGATGCGTTCACGAGCATGCTCTTTCGCCTGATCAAGTCCGTACAGCCCAACGTATGTCGACTTATCGAGATCAACATCACTAGGATTCTTTCCTAGTAACTCCGCCGACTGCGTGGCATCGAGCACATCGTCGGTAATCTGAAAGGCAAGACCCATTGAGCGTCCATAGCTCGCCAACGCAGACACTGTCTCAGTCTCTGCTGCGGCAGCAAGAGCACCCATCACCAGTGATGCAGTGAGTAAGGCTCCCGTCTTCCTCCCATGTAATTCATCTAACTCTTTCGGACTCAGCGTTTGACCTTCACCCAAGAGATCCAACCACTGTCCCCCCACCATACCTCCTGCTCCGGCAGCCTCGAGGAGTTCCCGCACAACCACGGCTGCACCAGAGGCCCCACACTCCAGCTTTCGTGCAGACTGTAGGGCCTGGCGAGCGGCAGCAGGGATCAGAGCAGCGGCAGCTCGTATCGTGACATCTTCTCCGAATACGCTGTGCGTTGTGGCTTGCCCACGCCTGAGCTCTGCATCGTCCATGCATGGTAAGTCGTCATGCATGAGGGAATACGCGTGAATCATCTCAAGAGAAGCCGAGAGATCATACACGTCTTTTTCAGCTCGGCCTCCGCATTCTCGGTATGCTGTAGTACAGAGAATTGGCCGAAGCCTCTTTCCGTCACTCATTACTCCATGACGGATTGCATCTCCGATATCAGACTCCAGTTCGGATTCAATGAACGTTATAGCTTGATCCAGAGCCTTATCGACACAGAGCATCTCAGCCCCGAGATACTCCTTAAGCTCGAGGTAGTCCAAACCTAATCGAGCTCCATATCCTGAACGTCCCCATCCCCAAGCAGTTCTTGGACTCTAAGTTCGGTCTGAGCAAGAACACGCTCAGCGTCTCGAACATGACTCACACCTTCCTCGAATAGTTCCAGAGCTTCCTCCAAGGCAACGTCGTCCTGCTCTAGCCGTGACAGTATCTCTTCCAGTCGCCGCAAACGCTCCTCAAGTGAAGGACCTTCAATCTTCGACCCATCTAACTTATCGGGGCTATTCTCTGTTTCGCTCATTATTCTCCCCCCCGTAGTTCCGTTGTCTCTGCTATAACTTCTCCGTCACTGACGCGAAGCATGAAGCGGTCTCCTTTTACAAAGTCACGTACCGATCTGAGAATCTGACCATCCCCTGTGCGTGCGACAGAATATCCTCTTTTCAGCGTAGCCAAAGGCGAAAGTGCATCTAATTTTCCCTCCACACCCATGAGGCGCTGCCTGCGCAGATCCAAGACACCCCGGAGCCCAATTTGTAGTCTACCAAAATCATGATCCAGCATCTGCTGTACAGGTTGTATCCTCCGATCTATACCTAGCCCTAGGCGACTCAAGGCATGTTCTATCATAGTTCTTCTGCGTTGAAACATGCCTTGTAGACCCTTAGCTAGCTCCACGGGCATCTGACTCAATCCTTCTCTTATGCCCACCCCGTCCGGTACGACTTCCTCTGCAGCAGCAGACGGGGTAGGCGCCCTAAGATCAGCTATAAGATCCGAAATGGTGACGTCTATTTCATGACCCACAGCTGAGACTATTGGGATAGTAGATCCCGATATTGCTCTCGCTACTGGTTCTTCATTGAAAGCCCAAAGATCCTCTATTGAGCCACCACCTCGACCGACGATGATTACTTCAGGCTCACCAGTGGCTACCAAGTCATTAATCGCCTCAGCAATCTCATTCGCCGCACCCTCTCCTTGTACCCTGGTCCCACGAACAAGGACACGAACCCACGGGGCCCTTCTACTCAAGACTGAAATGATATCCCTAAGGGCAGCACCAGTCGTTGATGTCACTATGCCCACCACCGCTGGATGCTTCGGAAGGGGTTGCTTGCGTGCCGGATCGAGCAAGCCCTCTGTTTCGAGTTGACTCCTTAACTTCTCGAAAGCGATACGCCAAAGTCCTTCCGCACCCTCACTTTCGAGTCGCTTCACCGACATTTGGTAGGCACCCTTCTTTTCGTACAGAGTCAGATTTCCAAAAACCCGGACCTCCATTCCGTCGTTCGGATCTGTTGGAAGAGTGGCAGCGTCACGTGCGAACATGACACAGCGGAGTTCTGACCGGTCATCCTTGACCGAGAAGTAACAGTGGCCAGATGGGTAACGCTTCCAGTTCCCGACCTCACCTCGCACCCAAAGAGTATCAACGCTGCCTTCGATCAGCTTTCGTATCGCACCGTTTACTTCTGAGACTGACCAAATCCGTTCAGGAGTAGGGGCTGTGGAATCCATAAACGGCTCTTCACTCAGACCACTGAACAAGCCAAAACCCGACTGCTTAGGCACAAGGAAGGCGACTTACCCTGAGGCCGCTCTGAGACTGGCTGCCTTCACGGTATTAGCGAGTAGCATCGTGATCGTCATAGGTCCGACCCCACCCGGTACAGGAGAGATCGCTTCAGCAACCTCTGCGACTTCATCGAAAAGCACGTCGCCGCACACTCTGTAGCCCTTATCGCGAGAAGGGTCATCTACTCGGTTTGTACCGACATCAATCACTATGGCTCCTGGAGCAACCATTTCAGCCGTGATCATCTCCGGTCTCCCCATCGCAACAATTAAGATCTCAGCACTTCGAGTCACGGACCCGAGATCAGCCGTACGGGAATGACAGACCGTTACCGTAGCATTTCCTCCGATAGCCTTTCGTAGTAAAAGCGCGGCCAATGGACGACCAACAATGTTTGAGCGCCCCACAACGACAACGTGCTTGCCGCTTGGATCATGCCCACTTCGGGTAAGCATTTCAATCACACCTGCAGGTGTACAAGGTGCGAAAAAATCTCCTGAGTCGGTCGCCAATCGTCCAACATTGATCGGATGGAAGCCGTCCACGTCTTTCGATGGATGTATAGCCTCTAGCACCTTCCCTTCGTCGATATGATCTGGAAGCGGAAGCTGTACTAGGATCCCGTGGATCCCGGGATCAGCGTTTAACCCAGAAACCACTCCAAGGAGTTCGTCCTCAGAGGTGTCGACCGAAAGTGTGATCTGGCGAGAGTTTATTCCCATATCCGCGGCTGCCTTGTTCTTCATCCCCACGTACATCTGCGATGCAGGGTTTTCCCCCACCAATACCGTCGCGAGACCAGGCGTTACACCTGACCCTTCCTTCAGGTGTGCAACTCTATCCTTGAGCTCTGCTCGGATTTCATCGGCGATGTCCCTACCGGATATGATCTGTGCACCCATGCACTAACCGTGTTAGAAGTATTTAGATAAAGGACAGGAAAAGTAACACCTCTGAAGCCAGGCTGTTTCTTACTTGGCTAAATCAATGGCCCGCGTCTCCCTGATAACAACAACCTTGATCTGCCCAGGGTATTGGAGTTCGCTTTCAATGCGCCTTGCCACAGCCTCAGAAATCTTAGCCATCTGATCATCTCCTACCTTGTCGGGCTCCACCATGACCCGTAACTCACGACCTGCCTGGATCGCAAAGCATCGCTCTACTCCCGGGTGTTCCATGGCGAGTTCTTCGAGTTTCTCCAAACGCTTCACATAACCTTCGAACATTTCACGCCGAGCTCCCGGACGTGATCCACTAATCGCATCTGCGGCCGAAACCAGGAAGGTTTCAGCGAAGTGGTGGGGTTCTTCGTCATGATGGGCTCTGATTGCATTCAGCACGATGGGCGCCTCGCCATGCTTCTTACATAGCCGGTAACCAAGTTCGACGTGTGTCCCTTCATGGTCATGTGTCATGCCCTTACCCACGTCATGTAGCACGCCTGCACGTTTGGTAATCTGGACGTCGAGTCCAATTTCCGAAGCCATATTTCCAGCGAGTTGCGCTACTTCCTTGGCATGCCGGAGTTGATTTTGACCATAAGAGGTGCGGAAACGGAGGCGACCAAGCGTCTTGACGATCTCGGGATGCACCCCATGGATGCCAAGTTCATAGAGTACTTCCTCCGCAGCATCTAACATCTCCTGATCGATCTCTTTTTCCGCCTTTCCAACGATCTCCTCGATGCGCCCCGGATGAATTCTTCCGTCCTCGACCAAGCGTTGGAGAGCAATGCGAGCAACTTCGCGCCGGACTGGATCAAAGGCCGACAAAACTACTGCTTCGGGTGTATCGTCAATGATCACATCTACACCCGTCGCCTGTTCAAAGGACCGTATGTTTCGTCCCTCCCGACCGATAATACGACCCTTCATCTCGTCGGACGGGAGTTGAACAACTGAAACGGTAGTATCAGCTGTCACATCAGCAGCCATACGCTGAATAGAAAGGGTCAAGATCTTCCTGGCCTCACGGTCCGATTCTCGCTGAGCCTGTTCGCGTATTTCTCTCAGAGCATTGGCGGCCTCGGCCCGGGCCTCATCCTTCAGGTCTTCGATTAGATCTTTCTTCGCTTCGTCACTAGTAAGCCCTGCTACTTGCTCGAGACGCTTACGGACCTTTGAGTCCGCTTCACGGAGCTCAGCATCCCTTCGAGATAACGCAGTTACGCGCTCCTCAAGTTCAGTGTCTCGTTTCTTGAGATCTGTTTCTCGCGAACTGAAGTCATCCGACTTTCGACTGAGGGCATCGGAGCGCTCCTGGAGTCTGCGCTCAGAGCGTTCAATTTCTTCGCGACGGCGATCCTCTTCCTTCTCCCAAGCTTCACGCAGTTGAGAAGCTCCTTCGCGACCCGCTAGCTCACCTGCTTTACGAATGCTCTCTGCTTCTTCCTGCGCCCTGTTAAGGATGCGGGAGGCCTCGTCCTTAGACTCTGCCTTCTCAAGCTCATATAGGGCCCGTGACCGATTCTTCGATACGAGGAATCCGACAAGAACCCCGAAAACGAGGCCAGCCGCCGCCCATAAGAGTGGCGGGGTGACCATTTATTGACTCCGGAATCGACACGAGTAACGTGTCGAGAATGAGTAATCTGGAACTCAACCGCATTACAAAGACGGCCGAGTCTTTCTATCGCTTCAGAATAGAGGACAGGTTAAGCGGGACGCAAGCTAGAAGCAGGCGGGTTAGCGATGGTAGTGATCCTCTGTACCTAACTTCAGAGTCCCAACTCGAGGTCGGGAATCAGATTGGGAATATCGTCTTCGATACGACGTGCCAATTTCTCTGCTCTACCAGCAATTTTACTACGCAACTCTCCAATCTCCTCTCGCGCCTGAAAGTACTCATCAGCTATCGAGAGAGCCGCAAGTATCGCTGCCTTGTCACCGTCCACTAGCCCGGTCTGGATATTGATCTCGTGAATCCGGTCATCCACCATCTTTGCACAACGCTTAGTATGCTCAGGCTCCACGTCCGCTCGGATCGTATGTTCTTCACCCGCTATTCGGACCGTGACCGCAATCTTTGAGGGAGTCATTGTCCTTCCTCCACAAAGCGTATCTTTGCTATCAATTTATCGACGCTAACCTGACCTGCCTCTAATCGGGAACGCATGTCCTCGTTGTCCTCCTCTAGTTGAGCAAGCCGATGGAGTACTTGGCCAGCGTCACCTTCATCGCCCGCAAAACGTTTGATGAGTGTTTCGAATTCCGCGTTCCTGTCTTCTGCCATCTCAGCACGGCGGGTTACCTCTGTTAGATGTTGAAGGGCCGCCTCAACAATCTTCTCGAGCTCGACGAAAGCAGTTTGCTCCGGCCCTTCTCCGTTACCCTCGGGGTTCGACATCCAATTCCTCCTTGAGCCTACGGAGAATCAAGTCCACAGACCTATCCACTTCCTTGTCCTTTAAGGTTCGATTTGCCGATCGGAAGCGTAGCCGGAATGCTAGTGACCGAACACCATTGTCATTGTCGGGGTCAAAATACAGATCAAAGATTTCTAGAGACTCAAGTAACCCTCCCCCAGAGTTTCTTATCAACAAGTCGAGCTCAGCCGCAGTGTGATCTATCGGCACAATGAGTGCTAAATCACGTTCGATAGCTGGAAAAGTCGGGAGAGGTACATGCTCAGGGATGGGCAATCTCAGGGGGTTCGAAGGAAGTGTGATCTCGAATCCCCAAATATCTCCGGCCCACACGGGAGCGTCGATTTCGCTAGACAAGACTAGCCCGCCGTGCCCCACACTGAGGTCCGTTTTGTCCATTACAGCAAGACAGGTTCCCTCATGGAAGGGCGCCACAACGTCAGCCTCGACAATGACTTTAGCTGCGCCAGCATATGAGATGTGCGCCACTGTCTCGAGCAACGCTTTTAGGTCCCAGACCGCTATAAATTCATCCTGTCTAGACCAATGAGAGGGTTCACGTCTACCGGTCATGACTACAGCGAGGTGTGTCTCTTCACGAGGAGGCTCCCCCGTTCCAGCCTTCCGGAATGAAGTCGCAATCTCGAAAAGCCGGACGTCCCGATTCCCATGAGCAAAATTGTGCTCAACCCTGCGGAGCAGAGAAGGTAAGATCACTCTCCGTACAAAGGGTTCTGTGGATATAAGCGGATTCGCTACCTGCACGTCACCTTCTGATTCTGGAACAAATGCGGGTGTTTGGGCTTCGAACAACCCTCTACTTGCCAAGACCCTACGAAGCTCCTCTTCTAGCTCAAACATAGGGTGATCTGGAACGTTACTTGGCCTGTAAGGACGCATCTCTGCCGGGAACTTGTCATAGCCGTGCGTGCGTGCAATCTCCTCGATCAAGTCAATCTCACGCGTTACGTCATAGGATCGGAATCCCGGAACTCTCACATTGACGACTCCTTCATCCTCATCAACCAACTGGAATCCCAACGGCTCTAATAGACTCCGGACCTCTAGGCTGGTGAAGCCTACCCCGAGAACATGCTCTATTCGCGAAAGTCTGAGTGATACCACATCCGCTTCAAACTCGACTGGACAGCAATCAAGGACTGGGCCATCAATCACCCCACCCGCAGTCGATAGGATCAAGGCAGCGGCTCTGGACACAGCTAGTTCGATCCCTTCAGGGTCGACCCCCCTCTCGAACCTGTACGACGCATCAGTTGATAGGCCTAGTTTCTTGCGAGTAGCACGAATTGACTGAGGATTGAAGAGTGCACCCTCAAGAAGCACATCCACCGTATCATATGTGACTTCCGATTCAAGCCCACCCATAACCCCACCGATTGCAACGGGCTTCTGTAGATCGCAGATCATAAGCATGTCAGAAGAAAGAGCGCGGTGTTCTTCATCGAGCGTGGCGAATCTGCTCTCCTTCTCTCCTGCTCGCCGAACTACGATCGAAGTCCCTTCTAACTTGTTCAGGTCGAAGGCGTGAAGTGGTTGGCCCAACTCCAACATTACATAGTTGGTGGCATCAACTACGTTGTTGATCGGACGGGCACCGGCCCCTCGAAGTCTCTGTTGTAGCCATGCCGGAGACTCGCCCACCGATACACCCCGAATGACAGCTCCAAGGTACCGGCTACATAGGTCCGGGTCCTCAATTTGGATACCGACAGCACCAAAACGTGCTTCCTCCAGGTCTCGCTCAAAGGTAAGTGAAATCTTGGGATCATCAGGAAAATCCGGAACTAGCACAGTTCCCTTACCCGCATGTGCGAGCTCCCTTGCAATACCTAGGTGCGATAGCAGATCACCGCGGTTTGCAGTGATCTCTACATCCATCGTGACATCGTCCAGCCCCATGGCCTCTATAAATGACTCACCTGGTATAAACTCACCATGAATTTGATAGATCCCTGCATGATCTGTTCCTAGTCCTAACTCTTTTGCAGAACATAACATACCATGAGATACCTCACCTCGAATCTTAGACTTCTTCAGCTTCAGGTCACCCGGAAGAACCGCTCCTACAGGGGCAAACGGATACCAGGCCCCCTCCAAAACGTTCGGAGCTCCACACACAACGGATACGATCCCCTTTCCGCCATCGACTTCGCACAGTGTTAGCCTGTCAGCATTAGGGTGTTTCTCGACACTGACTACTCGACCCACGACGACATCTTCAAGTCCTCTTCCCGGAGATACTGTTCCATCGAGAGGTGCTCCGCGCAGAGCAAGATGTTCACCAATTTCCTCTGGTGTAAGCTGTAGCCCTGGTACGCAGTCTAAGAGCCAGCGATACGAAGCATTCACGACGTAAACTGTCCTAGGAAACGGAC
>DCAZ01000031.1:0-2219 GCA_002313925.1 Gemmatimonadales bacterium UBA1120 | reverse complement strand
CCCATTCCGAATGCGAAACCGGTATAACGCTCTGGGTCGTACCCCGCATTTTCGATTACTGCAGGATCAACCATCCCTGCACCCATAATCTCCAACCATTCCATTTCCTCCCGCGTCCCATCCTGCCGCGTGATAACACGCTTAACGTCAACTTCGGCACTGGGTTCCGTGAATGGGAAGAACGAAGGGCGAAAACGGACCTCTGTGTCAGGACCCCAATAACGCCGTGCGAATTCAGCCAGTGTGGCTTTAAAATCCACAAATGTGATACCCTCGTCGATAACGAGGCCCTCTACCTGCATAAAAGCCGGAGTGTGCGTCGCATCATAGGTATCCCTGCGGTAGACCCAACCGGGGGCGATAATCCGGATTGGCGGATCGTGCTTCTCCATCGTTCGCATCTGCACAGGAGAAGTGTGACTCCTCAGGAGAACCGAGTCCGTGAGATATAGTGTATCCTGTTCGTCTGCAGCCGGATGGTCCAGTGGGGTATTCAATGCCTCGAAGTTGTACCACTCAGTATCCGCCTCTGGGCCACGCGCCCGTGTGAATCCAAGATCCCGAAAGATTTTTGAAATCTCGTCTACAGCTTGGGTAACAGGATGGATTGTACCTTCCCAAGCTGCCCTCGAAGGAAGAGTCAGGTCTTCATGACTAATACTCATATCCTCGATGAACGAGCCTTCACGCTCGACGATCGCCCTGCTCAATACCTCTTTTACTCGATTTGCTTCTTGGCCCACAGTCGGACGCTCATCTGGCGGTACATTACTCAACCCCCTGAGCACTAGAGAGATGCTGCCTTCCTTACGTCCGAGTAACTCTACCCGCACCCTTTCTAGAGCACCTAGGTCGGATGCATCCCGAACGGCGGCCAGACCCTCAGTCTCAAACTTCTTAAGAACGGCGATCAGACTCTTATCGGTCATTCGAGATCCCGTGTAAATACGCTGCCTGAATAGTGGCGAAAGCTATCAGCGGTGTATTCGGTCGCAATCCCACACCGGCCACACAAAATGACTCGCTGGAAAAAGACCCCGCAGCCTAAGCGGCGGAGCCATATTTAGATCAACCCTAGAAACTCAGGTCCCCTATCCCATCATCACGTCTTAGCCGCTAAGCCCGCCTTGGCCCGATCGACAACATGTCCAAACGCTTCAGGGTTATGTACTGCAAGATCAGCAAGCGCTTTGCGGTCAAGCTCAACTCCAGCCTGCTTCAGTCCGTTAATAAACCGAGAATATGATAGATCATGCTCTCTCACGGCCGCATTGATACGTGCAATCCAGAGGCGTCGGAAGTTTCTTTTCTTTTTTCTCCGATCTCTGTACGCGTGCTCCCAACCCTTCTCCACCGCGTCTTTCGCAGTACGATATAAGTTCTTCCTGCCCCCGAAGTAGCCTTTAGCTGCTTTCAGGACCTTTTTCTTTCGCTTATTACGCGCGACAGCAGAGGTCACTCTGGGCATGGTTAACTCCTCAGGATCCGTAGGGTAGCATTCGGTTCAGGCGCTTACGGTCTGCGCCTGCCACGAGATCAGACTTACGAAGCCTGCGCTTCCGCTTCCTGTCTTTCTTTGTCAAGATATGGGACTTGAACGCCTTCATCCGCTTAAGTTTACCAGTCGCAGTTTTCTTTATGCGCTTGGCGGCTCCACGGTGCGTTTTCATCTTTGGCATATCAACCTCCGTCTTCCCCGGACCAATCAATCCGGGGGCCGGTTCCGCTATTTAGTGTGCAACGGGGCTACAATCACTGACATCAACCGTCCTTCCATACTCGGGCTCGTCTCAAGTTTCCCCAAGTCTTCCAAGTCACCTGCAACCCGAATAAGCACTTCGCGTCCAAGCTCAGGGTGGGTCACCTGCCGACCACGGAACATCATCGTCAGTTTGACCTTGTTACCCTCTTCAAGAAAACGCCGAGCATGGCGCAACTTGAACTTATAATCATGATCTTCAATACCAGGCCTAAACTTGACCTCTTTGACCTGGATGACATGCTGCTTCTTTCTTGATTCTCGAGCAGCCCTTGCAGCTTCGTACTTGTACTTACCGTAGTCCATCATCTTGACCACAGGCGGTCGAGCTTCCGGTGCAACCTCTACCAGGTCCATCCCTCTTTCAGCCGCGCGCTCACGGGCTTCGTCGATCGAAACAATACCGATTTGTTCGCCATCATCCTGAATGAGCCGTACTGGGCTGATCCTAATCTGCTCG
>DCAZ01000015.1 GCA_002313925.1 Gemmatimonadales bacterium UBA1120 | reverse complement strand
TTCACCGGCCCGGTTGAAGTCCTCGGCCAATTTACGAAGTCCTTCAGGGGTGCGCTCAGATTCCGGAATCGAGGGAACAAAAACGAAATCTTGGCCCAATTCCTGCGCTCCTTCAAGAAAGGAAGCCCAGTCACCACGAATGTCGCCCACTCCTGCATGGCTTGATACTGCCCGTAACCCAACGGCATCCAAAATTCTACGCATTTCTCTAGGGCTAAGCCCATAAAGTCCTGCGAACTCCACAGTTTGGTAGCCGATCTCTGCAACCTGGGCCAGCGTTCCGTCAACATCCTCGGAAAGCAGAGCACGGAGCGTGTACAATTGGACTCCAAGCTCTTCAACAACTAGCGACCGCCCTGACACCAAACCCTGCCCACTGACAGATAGTCCCCCCGGCTTTGACCCTAAGAATCCAATCGCGGGCATGGCGATGATGAAGCTGCGTCGGTCCATCACTTGATCTCCCTGATTTTCAAGTTACGGAAAGAAACCCGATCTCCGTGATCTTGGATCCCAATGTGGCCGCGAGAAGCTCGGCCGTATGCAGGCCACTGGGAAAACTTGCTGTTTGCCACCCGCCGCAGCCAGTCCGCACTTCCGAGTTCATACTCGACGACTTTATCGCCGTTCAACCAATGCTCGACCTGGTTATTCACAACAACAATACGCGACGTATTCCATTCCCTCGCCGGCTTAACGATACCGCGCAGCGCACCATGAAGCCCATAATTTGAACCGGCACTTGTCAGTGGACTTCGGCCATCAGGGTGTCCAGCGTCATCTAGAAGCTGCATCTCAGGCGCACCGTGGTACACCTCTTCCTGACCCTCAACTGCCCGAAATAAGACACCGCTATTCCCGCCTGGGCCAACCAGCCATTCAAGGGAAAGTTCGAAGTCACTGAATTGCTGTTCTGTAATGATGTCCCCACCCGGCCCTGTGCGAGTCAGCATACCGTTCTCTACAGACCATCCAGTAGGCATGAATTCGCTGTTGTATCCGCGCCATCCCTCAAGGGAATTGCCATCAAATAGAAGCTGCCATCCAGCCGCGCGCTCTGCTTCAGTAAGCCTGTTGTGTTCCTGTGCCGTGAGTGGAGTCGCTAGAAAAATCAGAACAGTTCCTAGCAAGACTGGGCGATCAATCACAATTCCCACCCGTTTCGGTACTCCCGTTTCAGGTATGCATTCGCCTGCTTGGAGTTAGTCACTCTCATATTGTCAGCGTCGTATTCGATCTTGAAGCCCTGTCCCGTCCTCAGGGCCACTAGCCCCAGAAGCATGACTTCGGTGAGCGGTGCCGCATAGGAAAACGGACAGGTCGCCTCTCCTTGTCCTTTGCAGGCATTCGCCCAGTTCATCTCATGACTGTCTGCAATGCGAGCAAAGGTCGGCGGAACCGTCACCGCCTGTCCCATTAACCCTTCCGGAAAAATCTGGGGATTCCCGCCATAGGTTTCGTGCATCAAGATTCCTTGGTCACCTACAAAGATCACGCCACCCTCACGGTTAAGAGGCACACCATCCGGAAGATGTTTCGGGCGCTTCGGCATGAGTCCCCCATCATACCAGTGGAGTTGGACGGGTCCCCGTTCGCCACGCCGAGGAAAATCGTAGTGGACTTTGGTCGCTAACGGGTAAGAGACAGGATCTTCTTCTGGTCCGCCCCACATCGAAGAAGTCGCTTCGACCGTGGTCGGGTAACCCAAATCCAAAGCCCAAAAAGGATGGTCGATTAGGTGTGCACCCATATCTCCCAATGCCCCCACCCCAAAATCTACCCAGCCCCGCCAATGGAATGGATGATAAATCGGGTGATACCGTACATCCCTGGAGACTGGCCCAAGGAATAAGTCCCAAGCCACGTGATCCGGCACACTAAAGTCAGCCCACAGGGCACCCGCATGAGCCTCGGCTACTGAACCCGGCCACCACGAGCGGTCCACCGATAATGGATCAAAGCCCTCTGGGACCGGAGCAGGCTGGAGAAGGCCTTGCGCCCAAATCGGCCTATTCGTCCAGACATGGACTTCATGAACACTACCGATTACCCCAGCAGCAATCCATTCATTTATGAGCCTTGCATCGTCACTTGAATGGCCTTGGTTGCCCATCTGTGTGACAACCCCTGTGGACGTTGCCAGCTCGTCGAGCACACGAGACTCATGGACAGTGGTAGTCAGTGGTTTTTGAACATATACGTGCTTCCCGGCGCGCATCGCCGCAGCGGCGATGACGGCATGGGTGTGGTCAGGAGTAGCAATTAGCACCGCTTCGATATCCCTCTGCTCATCTAACATCGCCTGGAAGTGCGTGTACTTCCGGGCTTTCCCGTACTGCTCCTTCCACCGCACCCCTTTCTCTCTAGGTCTACCATCAGCGCCCGTGGAACGTTCTTCGACCTTAGCCGCGACTAACTGATGATCAATGTCGCAGACGGCAACGATGTTTTCGGTGCCTAATTCCTGGGCATTCTCGCCTCCCACGCCACCGGCACCGACAATCGCGATATTGAGCGTATCACTCGGAGCTTGATACCCTGGTCCGCCAAGGACATGCCTTGGTACGATCATAGCCCCCAGCGCTACCTTTGAACTGTTCGAGACAAAGCCTCGACGTGTGATATCTTCCGGCACGAGATCCCATCCTTGCAGCGGCCAACTGTATGTGGCCGTTCTTGATCACAAGATAGGCGTGAGCGGGAGTTTTGAAACGGCCGATGACTTTGGTTGTATCAGACCTCTGGTACAGCAGCAATGCACTCAATCTCAACCCGGGCTCCTAGTGCAAGACCGCTACCAGCGACAGCGGAACGAGCTGGTGGGTCTGATGGAAAGTACTGGACATAGGCCTCATTAACTGCAGCGTAATCGCTAATATCTGCTAGAAACACAGTGCACTTAATGAGGTCTAGTAGTGTGGCGCCAGCAGCATCTAGAACGGTGATGATATTCTCCATCGTCTGATGTGTTTCGGGGATCACACCTCCTTCAACCAACTGTGGAGGATTCACACCGGGCTGGGCACCAATTGCACCAGACAAAAAAATTAAATCCCCACTCCTCACGGCTGATGAAAACACCGGTAGGCGAGCGACGCCCTCAGGTTGGATGATTTCCTTTCGAGGCCCCATCTCTGGGGTTACTGCCGTGTCTTCTATACCTCCACTCTGCCGCTCCTCGAAGGAACATCCAATCAGGAGGGGTAAGAGCAAGGCAGCTAGGATAGAGCGTTTCATCTGGAGCCTCTCTCGAATCGGATTTCACCACCTACAATTGTCATATCGACCTGAGCATGAGCGATCTCGGCCTCAGGAACCGTCATAATGTCTCTGTCTAGGACTATTATGTCAGCCAACTTGCCAACAGTGATAGAGCCTTTGATATCCTCCTCAAACGCCGCATAAGCGTTGTTGATCGTGTAGCTCTGTAGGGCTTCCAAGCGTGTCATTCTCTGGCCGGGAAAGAACTCATTCCCATCCTTGTCCTGGCGAACCACAGAGGAATAAAGAGATGAGATTGGTGAAACATCCTCTACCGGCGTATCAGTCCCGTTCGTCACCATCACACCCGCCTCTATAAGAGAACGCCAAAGGTAGGCTCCACTTTCAGCACGCTTTACGCCAAGTCTTGCATAAACCCAAGGCGCATCGGAAGTCGCATGCACCCCTTGCATGGATGCAATCACACCAAGATCGGCAAAGCGCCGTACATCATCAGGGTGTAGATGTTGTGCATGTTCAATCCTCCACCGCATTTGTCCACCGGCCCCCTCAGGGAAAGTCCGTTCATAGATATCAAGTACTTCTCGGTTCGCGCGGTCTCCAATAGCATGCGTATTCAGTTGGAAGCCATGTTTTGCGGCAAGCTGAGCTGTTGTTTCAATATCGTTCGGCTCTTCAACCCAAAGACCGGTACTGCTCGGCATATCTTCGTAAGGTTCCAGCAGCCATGCTCCATGCGATCCAAGTGCCCCATCAATTTGGCGCTTGATCGATCGGACGGTCAGATGGTTTCCTCCATAGCCGATCATTCGATACGAGGGGAGGGCGTCATCCATCGATACATTGGATTCGGAACGAACCATAACGTATAGCCTCACGGGAAGGCGGCCCTCGTCAGCGAGCTGCTTAAAGCCGTCTATAGTCGCGAAGCTCGCACCCGCATCGTGAAAAGTGGTCACACCCTTGGAGAGAGCTTCCTCACCAGCAAGTTCTACCTGATGTGAGAACTCATTCCATTTCTCAGCCTCAGAGAGCTGAGCCTTTTCCTTCTCTACTACCCGATAGACCAGTCCGTCGGCGTTCTCTCTAAG
>DCAZ01000072.1 GCA_002313925.1 Gemmatimonadales bacterium UBA1120 | reverse complement strand
GCTTCCGGATGCGCCTAAAGCAGAGTTTCCTTGGTATGCTCCGACACCGAGGACATATGCTGAGACTTCCAATTGTCCTTTAGCGACACTAGGAAGAGTGGTCGCTAAGAGTAAAAGAGCGGCTGCTATCCTCACGGAGAAACGGACAAGTGATTACGGCGTTCGTCCGATTCGATTTGCCCGTCAACCAGTGTGATCAGGCGTCTCGACCTTTCCATGACCCGAGGATCATGGGTTGAGAATAGGAACGTCGTGCCATGGTCTTGGTTGAGTCGTTCCATAACGTCGAGTAGATCTTCGCTTGCCTTAGAGTCGAGATTCGCAGTTGGCTCGTCGGCGAGGATGAGAGCAGGATTCGCCACTACTGCACGGGCTACAGCTACGCGTTGCTGCTGTCCTCCGGAGAGTTTTCCAGGCTTACGATCCTCCAGTCCGCTCAGACCAATCTTATTAAAGAGTTCCAGTACTTTCTTACGACGTTCATCCTTGGGAATACCACTCAAGAGGAGCGTGAATTCTGCATTCTCGAGTGCAGTAAGCACGGGTAACAGGTTATATGACTGGAAGACAAAGCCGATTCTTTCGAGTCGTAACTGTGCTAGATCTTTATCACTCATTTCGGTGATTTCTCGGTCACCTATCCAGATCTGACCCCGGCTCGGTCGGGTAAGCCCTCCGATCATGTTGAGCACGGTCGTCTTACCAGACCCCGAAGGCCCCGCCATCGCAACGAAATCACCAGTCTCTATCTCTGTGGAGATACCTCGCACTGCTTCGACAGGATCCGGCTCTTGCGGGTAGATTTTCCAAAGGCTTGTTGTGCGGACCGCAGTCTTCATCATTGCTCGAATTTCATAGCCTCAGCGACGTCCAACTTGGATGCACGCAAGGCTGGGTAAAGGGACGAGATCATCCCGATGGCCACAACTACAAAGGTGCTGATAAGTAACTGCTCCACACTAAAGTGTGGGATGACAATGGGCTCCATAATTTGACCGCCGAACTCTAGGCCGTCTTCCATGAAGATGCTGAAGTCGAGCCCATCCCTGAAGAATCCCCAGGTGAAAAGTAGGCCGGCCGAAATACCGGCTACGCCACTTATAACCGTGAGGAAAAGTCCTTCTAAGAAAACAACAAATCCAGTTTCTACACCCGTAAGTCCCATCGCTTGTAGAACACCAAATTCACGACGACGACCCAATACTGAGATCATAACTGCGTTGAGTATCGCGAGTGCGATAATGGCAAGAAGGATCGAATGAAAGATGTAGTTTCCAGTTGAGTCGAGCCGGATTGCTGCCGCTAACTCTGGGGACGACTCACGCCATCCAAGAACCCGGATCTGCCGCTCATTCTCTAATTTCAGCTGTAGAGTTTCGACTCCAATGTCTGTCAGTTCGGATTCGTTGAGTAGGAATGCTAGAGTCGAAGTTGCCCCGGGGGTGTGCAGCCATTCACGTGCTGTATCAATCGGTATATGGATTAGCGATTGATCGACCTCGGGAATCCCCGTCTGAAAGATGCCTGCCACGCGGACAAGTTGACCCTCTACATCTCCTGTAGAAGTCTGCGCGGTGAGGACGAAGCGGTTTCCGACCTGCACGTCGAGACGCTGAGCCAGTTCAGTTCCTATGTATGCATGCAGACGGTCTCCTGCTTCCAGGTAACGGCCGTCCTGCAGCTTGTCTTCGATGTCTGAAAAAGCTCGCTCTAGTTCGGGATCTACACCCTCGATTCGAACCGGAACCGCTGCCGCGGTGGAGCTTGCAAGGCCATTGACTGAGAGGCGAGGAGCCCACGAGAGCAGTGATTCTCTTAGGACATCGTTTGCCGCTTCTAATGCGAGTGTTGCCACTTCCCCTTCAAGACGGTGCTCGAGTTTTCCACTTGTTAGGTATTCGGGGGCTTGGATCGCAATGTGTCCGCTTCCCATCCGGACACCCGAATCGATCATCTTATCGTACGCCCCCTCGGCCAAGCTTCGGGAAAACACCAGGAGTGCCAGGCCGAGTACCATTGCTAATGAAGTCAATGCGCTCCTGCGCGTATTTCGTCCTACACTGCGCATTGCCAGCTTAAGAAGAACCGTGAGTCTCATCAGTCAGCAAGCGCATCTGCAGGCGGAACTCGGGTTGCCTTCCAGGCCGGGTACATTGCCGCCAGGATCGAGGTCAGGAATAACCCAAGAGCGGCTACGATCGGTGCTTGCACGGAGTACTCCACCCGTAGGACGGGTCTCCACTGAGCACCAGCGACGCTGAAGCCACTAATGACCGTGGTTAGGTCTATGGGCGAGTTGTGCCACCACACGAGTATTGGCCAAGTAATCAAAGCCCCCGCGATCAGTGAAATTACGCCGAGAACGATTCCCTCATACACAACTGTCCGTCCGATACCGATTGGTGCAGTCCCGAGTGCACGCATGACAGCAAATTCACGGCGGCGCTCAAACGTTCCAATCAGCATGGTATTCGCGACACCGAAAGCCGCCATCCCAAAGATGACAATAACAATGATGAAGTGAGAGGCGTCCATGAGACCAACCATTTCCGCAAGTTCAGGACGCAGATCCGTCCATGAGCTGACTTGAACCGGTAACTCACTGTCTGAAAGGAACTCGCGAAGAGCTCCTGCAATGCGAGGGCTGTCCTTCGCATTGCCGACGGTTATCACGACCTCATGGATGCGAGGTGGGCCCATCGCCATCAAGAATTGGAGGTCAGGTAAGGCGAGCAGGGCATAGTTTTGGTCAATCGCTGGTATCCCGGTATCAAGTATTCCCACCAGGGTGAAGAGGTCGTTTCCCAGTGAACCGTCTGAGGAGGGTGCGACCACGACGATCTCGTCTCCGAGGACTGCACCGAGCTGTTCGGCCATCTCGTCTCCGACCAGGATTTCATTTGCTCCAGCAACTAGAGTCCTACCACTCACGAGCCTAGAGAGAAGTGTGGTGACACGGGGTTCGCGGTCAGGATCGACCCCCATGAGGAGTGCTGCCTGGGTTTCCTCACCAGAGGAAAGGAGGCCACCACCATAGACACGGGGTGCAGCGGCGGAGACCTCCTCTTGCGAGATGATCCTATTCAGGAAGATCTCCAAATCAGTTCCCTCATATCCACCGATTGTGTGGTGCATGTTGCGTTCCGGCAGATAGTCCTCGGAGTGGACTTGTACCTCTCCCAGCATGAGGCGAGTACCGTTTTCAATGAGCTCCACCATCATGCCGTCGCTTACTCCCACAACCAGTACCGCTCCGAGATATCCGAATGCTAGCCCAGAAGCCGTAATCAGTGTGCGGAGGCGGTTCCTCCAAAGATTTCTCCACGCCACCCGCCACCATAGTCGCTCATGGGCCATCTGTTAGCGTCGCGCTCTTAGGTTTCGGAGGCTGAAGAAGCTTTCGTCGAGGCTGATGCCGAAATCGAGTTCATGGTACGTGAGCACAGTGTGTTCCTCCGGTTTGTCTGCAGGAATCACCAGCATCGATGCAGGAACGAGCCTGTCCCCCATAGTTCTATAACCCGAGAAGGTCATGGTTCGAACTAAGCCACCATCCTCATCGTAATAGCGGATCCAGGTTGGCATCAGATCAGCTTTGCGGACTTGCTCATCGATGCGTCCCCAGATAACAGGCGCCTCGGGGCGTGGAGTGAGTTGAAATTCCCAGACTTCAACGCCCTCTCGTTCGCCTTCGAACGATATTTCAAAATCGTAGTCATCCACGATCTGACTTTCCTTCACGAGGTCGTCATTCGTGAAGTGAGATCCCATCCAAGAGCCCATCATGAGTGAAGGTGGGACTTTGATTGTCCTGTCGACCCGGGGCAGATAGTTCCACACCTCTTGGCCGGCTTTTAGGGTAGCAGTGCCTGCTTCACGGGCAGGGGACTGCACGCGAACTAAGGAGTGCTCAACACCCAGTGACCAGATTTCCATGTCCAGAGAGCGAGACCAGTGCTCTGTCGTGATCTCCATCGTGATCCGCCCCCGGCTTGATTCACCTCGAAGAAGTCGATCGACACGGTCGATGATCTCACGGGCTGTCTGTGCTTGAAGAGGAGAAGAGAGTAATACCAGTAAAGATGTGTTTAACAGCTGGGTCACTAGGGTCCGGACTGTCCAATATCGACGTATACCATGCATAGGGTGATCCCTGAATTTCTAAGTATGTCTCAATCTAATAGCTGTGTTGGTAAGAATGATGCCCATTTAAAGAATGGATCACGGTAGAGGGTGTTAGTTTCGAGCTGCCTCGATTGTTTCTTCAATTGCAGCCCTCAGGGCATCACCGCGGAATCCTCTTCGGGTCAGATAGCCGTAAAGTCTTCTGTGGGCCTTCTCGCGGCTCTGGGAGTGAGCAGTGTCTGCGAGTGCCTTCACCACATCTCGGTTCTGTCGCCTCAGCCATCCTTCGGCTACTTGCCGTGCGAGTGATAAGTCATCAGTCCCCTCATCCTCGAAAATATCATTGATGACTCGATGTGTAATATCTGCGTCGAGACCTTTCGACCGCAGCTCCGAAGAGAGACGAGCTTTTCCTCGGGGGCGGTGTCGTAGGCGATCACGGATAAAAGCCGCGGCGGCTGCTTCATCGTTGAGGAAGCCTTTGGCTTCGAGTTGGTCTAAGCACAAGTCAATGCGGACTGGCCGAAAGTCTTTTTGTCTAAGCCGACGTTTGAGTTCACTGCGGGTTCGCATTCGGTAGGACAGGAGATTGAGTGCAGCTTCACGCACACGCATATCCGCATCGTCATTGAGGAGATGATGACGGCGGTCTTTTGTGAGAGAATCTCCGACTCCGAGTCGATTCCGTTCGAGAGCTTCGAGGGTGACCTCAAATGGCTCATCACAGTCGGTGTGGATGAGCACCTTGAGTCCTCGAGGTCGGAGCGGCTGAATACGGGTGATTAGAGGTTCAGGCTCGCTGGACATACCAGAGTCCTTTGAGGAGATCGTGATATAGGGTGAGGCTTCCGCCGCTGTCGAGTATGACTGT
The DNA here is from genome assembly GCA_002313925.1 of Gemmatimonadales bacterium UBA1120. Classification (GTDB taxonomy): domain Bacteria; phylum Gemmatimonadota; class Gemmatimonadetes; order Longimicrobiales; family Gaopeijiaceae; genus UBA1142. Next base: position 462 of record DCAZ01000072.1, on the reverse strand, counting down.
ACGGTACTCGCGAGACATCGGTTGCCGCCACCACCCTTCATCGATGCGCCAGTGCTCACGGATAATTTCGACGTGGCGTGTGGGTTTACCCGGAAGGCTTACGAACTCGGGTTCTCCGAATTCGTCTGTGTGTACGGTCACAGCGTGTGGTTGACCGAGAGGTCGCAGATGCGGTGTGTCGTTCACGGATCAAAGTTGAGCAATGCGTGACGTCGTTCAGGTATTCTTGACCACGGATCAACTTCGACCACGCGGTAAAGTGGGGAACATCCCAGACGAAGCTTGAGTTCTTTGATAGCATCTCGCAGTGAGTCTGGAACTTCTTCCTGAGTCAGACTTCGGCCTACTAGGGTGCGTCCACCGTCTCTTTTTCGGTCGAAGAGTGTGGTTTGTGTGCTTGATGCCCCAAACTGTGTGAATTCGATAAAGAGTGTCACAACGGCTTTAGGTGGTGGTGAGATC
>DCAZ01000030.1:1063-11752 GCA_002313925.1 Gemmatimonadales bacterium UBA1120 | reverse complement strand
TCACCCTCGTCTCGGCCCGGACTTACGATGTCGCGTTCACCTTGAATGACTCCGACAACTCCTTCCAGTGATACTGGGCCACTCACGTGCACACCATAACGACCTCCAAAGAGGATGCCGCCTTTGGGTCCGTATCCGAAACGTCCGGTCGAGAATGTTACCTGGCTAGCGAACGGGCCTGCTTCCTGTGCCCGCTCTAAGAATTGGTATACGGAGGGTACTGTCTGAGCTGCTCCCTCGCTCTTGATGAGCAAAGGAAATATTAGATAACCCAAGACGAGCGCACGGAGAAATATGCGCATGGAGGGGCTTCTCTCCTCTCCCGCGGTTGAATTGATTAACAGCTTACTAAAATGCTTGAACGCCCTTGTAACACCGCCCGACTGGGATCGTTTCAGCTTTGAGGACCAACTTAGCATAGAGTGCCCGTAGGTGGTTAGGCTTCGTTGTTCTGAAATTCGTTCTCAGGGGAGTGGGCTAGCCTGGCTAACGTCAGGCCCACCAAGATCACAGCTGCTCCTATTAGCTGCAGGGTGGTGGGGACCTCTCCGAGCCAGATCCAAGCAGTAATGAGTGCGGCTACAGGTACCAAGTTCGAGTACACTGCTGTTCTGTTGTTGCCGATGCGTTCAACCGCTCGATACCAGAGAAGGTAGGCGAGCCCAATCCCTAGCAAGCCAGCGTACGTAACACCTATCCATGCCTCTGGGGTTATTGTCCTTAAGTCAGTCCTCATTAAGCCTGGCAGGCCCATTAAGAAAATGATTGGGGTGGCAACCCACAAAGTCCATGCAGTTACGCGAAGAGCCCCATAGCGGGTGACCGGCTTTCGGCCTCCAACCGTGTACATCGCCCACAGCACTGAGGCGATCAAGATGAGTAAATCTCCGCGCGTAGTTGGGCTAGCAAGAGTTCCGGCATCACGGGTACCCGTGATTACCATAAATATTCCTATCAAGGTTCCCACTACACCTATGATGGCCCAACCCCCGGGACGTTCATGTCCAGCCACGCTTGAGAGAAAGAGTGTCCAAACTGGAGTCGTAGCTAGTAGTAGGCTCGCATTTCCGGCGAAAGTTGAGTCGACTCCAAAGATGAAGCAGAGTTGGTAAGCAACATTACCCAACAGACCAAGGGTGATGATACGACGTAAATCTTCTGGGTCTGGCTTTAACGAACCATCGATCCGGCGGACTAGGATCCATAGAGCAACGGCCGCCATAGGAAAGCGGAGTGCATTGAGGGCTAAGGGATCGAGCTCACGCAAAAGGACTTTGAGGACTGAAAAATTGACTCCCCAGATCAAAACGATCAAAAGAAGTCCCAAGTCAGTCGTGATATCCCTTCTGGGGATCTCCATCTAGATACCTCGGTCCCAATCGGGGCCGTTGTGGGAGGTGAACCGAAGCCACTAGTTTGGGTTGTGGCGCAGAAAAGTACTTGTAAGAACTCCAGTGTCCACATTTACGATCTTTTTCCGGGATACCGGGACCAATTCAATAGCCATGATGAGACAGTTTGCAGATCACCAAGGGAACCAGTGGACCGCCAGCGTGCATAGAGCAGATGGACCTGACTACAAGGGTCGATATGTCATGGTGCTCGAGAATGACTCGGGCCAAGGCATCGCTTTGAAGGATATCCGCTGGAATACCGAGGAGACTGCTTACAGGACGCTCCAAACCATGTCAGATGTCGAACTTCGGAGACGCCTCCGGTCCGCTACTGGTCGGAGTGCTGTCCAAGGAATCTGCTAGTACCTGACCTTGAGATGGTATGTGCTGTCGCAGCAAACCTAATTAGCTGCCACCACCTCGCTGTGGAATCGTCAGCCACTGTCCTGCTAGAATCCGGTTCGGCTCGATTCTCGGGTTGGCTTGTAGCATCTCACTGAGGGTAAGGCCGTAGCGATAGGCGATTGAAGACAGATTGTCACCCGAAACCACCTGATAACGTTGGGAACTCTGACCTGACACTACTGTTCTCTCGTCGATTTCCTCAACTATGGCATTAGGTTCACGTTCGGGACTGCGCACGAATTCGGCCAATCGCGCTCCTACAAGGTTCTCTACACGCTTCGCACGTGTAGTAGATGGTGTTCCATTCAACAGGATTGAGAATGCTAGCCTTTCGTGGTCACGTGAACGGACGATACCGCTGAGTGCTGACACACCTTCGATTGTTCCCGTTTTGGCACGCAGATTACCAGCCGCAGCAGTTTGGTACATCCTTCTAAGCTCACGGCGAGTGCCAGCCTGTGGCAGAGAAGCCCAGTAATGATTCCATGTTTCCGTTTCTGCCATGCGTTGTAGAACACTGACGAAAGTACTGGCGCTTGTCCGGTTCCCAGCTGCAAGGCCAGAGCCGTCAAGTTGAACTACGCTCTCCATTGGTACACCGATTTCAGTCAATGCGACTGAGACAGCTCGGGCACTAGCTTCGGGACTCCCCAACCCCTCTTGAGTGCGGCCCATAGTCCGAAATACGAGTTCAGCGAAGAGGTTGTTACTCTTCTTGTTTATCACAGAGATGTATTCGCTGAGAGGAGGCGAAGTGTGTTTTGCGAGTATGCGGACTCGGGATCGTTCATGATGGGTTGGAGAGGTGATCCCGGTTAGTACAGACTTATCTGGGGACTCCACTACTCGGATATTACCTAGAATACGAATCCCGCGTTCTAATAGTACGTTACGGAATACAGAAGCAGCGAAGTGAGGGGGAGATGGAACAGTCATTTGGCGCCAAGCATCCCTCGCTCCAAGTACGATGCCTCCTTCGATCCGAATAGGATCCAAAGGGTATTCACGCAAAATTGACAAATGAGGTCTAGTTCCTCTGGGAGACGTGATGGCTAGGTTATGCACATCCAGGCCTGCACTCTCCGGTATGGTATGTACCTCCGGTCTAGGTCCTGAGCGGTCTGAAGGAGCGACACGGAAGGACACCACATTTTCGTTAAACGAGAGTGCTGAAATAGGGGCTGCAAAATGATCATTAAGGTCCTCAGGGTCCCATGAGTAGGGACGAAGGGGTCCCGGAAGGTGTGAAGCGTCAGCCACTAGGTCGCCCATTACCGTTCTGACACCGGCTTCTTCAAGCTGATCCGCAAGCAGTTCAAGAACATCCTCTCGTTCTTGAAAAAAGAGATCAGAGATTCCAGGGTCACCAGTGCCGTATAGCACAAGATCACCTTCAAGGACGTCATTGGCGATGTTGGAATCAGAGAGCAAATATGTTTGGAAACGGAAGCCAGGTCCGAGAATCCGTAGAGCTGCGGCCGTTGTGAGTAGCTTCAGGTTTGAAGCCGGACTCAGAGCAGAATCCGGTGACTCCGAAAAGAGCGTGTCACTCTGGTCGAGTGAGACGACTAGCACCCCCCATCTAGCATCCTTCCAGCTATAGGCATCCAACATCTGCGAAAGGTCTGCCTGCAACTCGCTGACTTCTTGCGCTTCAACTGGCTGACTTTCTAACGCTACAAGTGAGATCGACAACCCCAGGAGGAATCTCAGCGCGGGCGACTTCACACCGTGACCAGGGGGCTCATAGCAGTGTGTGGATCAGGCGTGGATAGGGCCGGGTCCACCTTCGGGGACACAGGTCGTACAGTATCCGGTCAACTCCAAGCTGTAACCGATAACCTGAAAGCCTGTAGCCTTGCCACTAAGTGATTGGATTTCCGAGCCGGCAACCTCTCCGGGGATATCCGTTACAGACCCGCACGCTAGGCAGCGTGAATGATAATGAGGGTCCATTCGTCCATCATAACGAGCCGAGCTATCACTGTAGCTGAGCTTGACCGCCAGGCCACAGCCGACAAGAGTTTCAAGACTCTTATAGACCGTCGCGAGAGAAATCCCATCCAGGTCGGAGCGGACAGCTAAGAATACTTCGTCTGCTGTAGGATGAATATCCGTGCTAGCGAGGTAGCGGTATACGGCTGCCCGTTGTTCGGTAAACCGCTGTCCACTGGACTGCAGGGCACGGCGTAGTTGAAGGTCGGTATTCTCACGTAGCATAAGAGTACTTTATCGGTCCTAACGAAATAATGTCAACTGCATGATCCACGATTTGATCAGTTTCACAAGTGTGAGGTTTTAAGGATTGTCTAGCACTCATCAGCAATAAGGGTTGCTGATGGGGCGGTCTAGGCAGATTCTTTTCCAGTACAGCTCTGGAATTGCCCCACATGCCGCACAATAAGAAGGATGTCTGATGAGCAAAGACGCTGGCACGCTTGATGTCCTTCTAACTGAAGATCGCCGTTTTTCTCCGAGTGAGGATTTTCGGACTCGTGCTGTGGTCAGTGATTTGGAGATCTATGAACGAGCAAGGACGGACCGTGAATCCTACTGGGTAGAGTGGGCAGAGCAGTTAGACTGGTTCAGACGCTGGGACTCTGTCTTAGAGTGGCAACCTCCTCATGCGAAATGGTTCGTAGGCGGGAAACTTAACGTTGCTTACAACTGTTTAGACCGTCATCTAAATAGCTCTCGTTCTGATCAAGCCGCTCTTATCTGGGAGGGAGAACCAGGAGACAGGAAAACCTACACATATGCGCAGTTGCATGATGCGGTCTGCCGCTTCTCAAACGCGCTGAAAAATCTGGGTGTAACTCGTGGGGATCGCGTCACCATTTATTTACCTATGATCCCGGAGGCAGCGATTGCTATGCTTGCCTGCGTTAGGATCGGAGCGATCCATTCCGTGGTATTCGGGGGCTTTAGCCCCGAATCACTGGCTGACCGGAATAATGATGCTCAAGCCAAAGTGCTTATCACCGCTGATGGCGGTTGGCGAAGGGGTGGCATTGTTCCTCTCAAATCCAATGCAGATGAAGCTCTCCTGAACTCACCTACAGTAGAGAAAGTTGTCGTAGTTCAGCGAGGTGGTGAGTTAACCGAAAAGGTTGATGCAGAAATGCTGGAGGGTAGGGATCACTGGTATCATGACCTTATGGATCAAAACTCGGCTGATTGTCCGGCCGAGGAAATGGACGCCGAAGACGTGTTATTTATCCTTTATACGTCGGGCACGACCGGTAAACCGAAGGGAGTAGTTCACACCACTGGAGGATACCTGACACAGGTGGCTGCTACCACCAAGGTCGTGTTCGATTTACAAGACGACGACGTGTATTGGTGCACAGCGGACGTGGGATGGATTACTGGGCACAGCTATATCGTCTATGGACCGCTCGCCAACGGCGCCAGCGTCTTCATGTATGAGGGGGCTCCAGACACGCCTGATCGAGGCCGCTTTTGGGAGCTTTGTGAGAAACATGCTGTCACCGTTTTCTATACAGCGCCAACCGCGATCCGGGCCTTTATGCGCTGGGGGGATGATTGGCCGGCAGAGTATGACCTATCTAAGCTCCGACTATTGGGGACAGTTGGTGAACCCATAAATCCGGAAGCATGGATTTGGTATCATGAGAAGATTGGCGGAAGCTCATGCCCTATTGTCGACACATGGTGGCAGACGGAGACAGGCTCGATCATGATCACGCCACTGCCAGGGATCACTGAAACAAAACCAGGAACTGCGACTTCTCCCTTTCCTGGAATTGAGGCAACGATCTTGAACGAAGCAGGAGAAGTTACGAGCGCCGGGTATCTCGCGATTACTTCTCCTTGGCCGTCTATGCTTCGCACGATATGGGGTGATGACCAACGCTTTCAAGAAACATATTGGTCTAAGTGGGATGGGATTTACTTCCCGGGAGATGGCGCCAAGAGAGATGAGGACGGCTATTTTTGGATCCTTGGACGAGTGGATGACGTTCTAAACGTTGCTGGCCATCGAATCGGTACGATGGAGGTTGAGAGTGCCCTCGTCGATCATCCGGCTGTTGCGGAAGCTGCTGTAGTTGGTAAGAGCCATGAAATCAAAGGTCAGTCGATCGCAGCGTTCGTGACCCTTAAAGAGGGAAACTCAGAGACTGATGAGCTGCTGGCTGAAGTTCGCGAGCATGTCGGGTACAAGATCGGAGCGATTGCCAAACCTGAGATAGTGATTTTTACGGCTGACCTCCCCAAGACTCGTTCAGGGAAAATAATGAGACGTCTACTGCGGGATATCGCAGAGGGACGGACCGTGGGAGATACAACGACCTTGGCAGACCCGAGCGTGGTTGCACGTCTACAGGTGATGTATGAAGAGGAAGAATAGACCTGAGGCTACTGCGTCCTGATTTTTGATCTTTATTTTACTGAGTTGAGCATCATCTTTGATGTGCGGCTGATGGTGTGTGAATTCAAAATCCAGAGTCCGGTCAAGCACGAGTTCATCAAGCGGTTGCATCGGCGTTTCTCCGATGAAGGAATCGAGATCTCGTTCCCTATCCGGACCGTGATGATGAAAAGCGACCCCGACCAGGCATAGACTGACAAGGAATAACCATGCAGGATTTCTTTTCGAACATTGTTGCAAACGACTGGCTGCGGGCCGCGGGCGGAGTCCTTTCCCTGATCGTCTTGGCTTGGATGGCCAACATAGTGACCCGCAGAGTATTCCTGGAGTTCGTCCACAAGTTGATGAGCAGGACACGGTCCACTTGGGACGATCGCCTCTTTGAGCGACGCGTCTTCCACCAATTGGCCAGCGTGGCTCCAGCACTCGTGGTCTACATTGGAATCGACTGGGCCCTGAGCATCGGCGACAGCACTTCGGCCGCTGCCGTTACGTTGACGAGTTGGGAGAATTTTTTGTTCGCGGCGGCAACCTTCGTACGCCGCCTGTCGTTGGCATGGGTGGTGATAGCTCTGACGAGGGCGGCCGGCGGGCTATTGGATGCCCTCAACGACATCTACTCCGCAACCTACAAAGAAGCCCGAAATCGCCCGATCAAGGGATACCTGCAGGTCATTAGTCTTTTCTTGTACGTGGCTACCGGCATCATTGTGATTTCCATTGTGGCAGGTCGTTCGCCCGTGCTCTTCCTCTCAGGCCTCGGGGCGCTCACGGCCGTGCTGATGCTGGTGTTCAGGGACACGATCCTGTCTCTGGTGGCCAGCGTTCAGATCATGTCTAACGACATGATCCGGATCGGGGACTGGATCGAAATGCCCCAAGCTCATGCCGACGGCGACGTCATCGACATTGCGCTCCACACGGTGAAAATCCAGAACTGGGATAAGACGATCTCCGCAATCCCAACCCACAAATTTATCTCCGAATCCTTCAAGAACTGGCGTGGCATGAGTGAGTCCGGTGGTCGGCGGATCAAGCGCTCCATCTACCTGGACATGAACTCAGTCCACTTCCTATCCGAAGACGAGCTTGCTCGCCTGTCCCGCTTCGAGTTCCTACACGAATACCTGGGCGCAAAGCAAAAAGACCTGGAGATTGCTAATGCCCGACAAATGTCTGGAAAAGGTATCAAGCCGGACTCACGACGGCTCACGAATGTGGGCACGTTCCGGGCGTATGTATGGCATTATCTGCGAGGACATCCGAAGATCCACCAAGAGATGACACTTCTGGTCCGGCAACTCCAGCCGGGGACGCAAGGTTTGCCCTTGGAGATATACTGTTTCTCCAACGACACGGACTGGGCGAACTACGAGGGACTGACCGCGGACATCTTCGACCACCTTATCTCGAGTCTGCCGGAGTTCGGTCTTGATGCCTTCCAAGAGCCGGCGGGAAGGGATCTCAAGATCTTGCGTGCCTCAAGCTAGCATTATCGTGTAGGCATGTACGAGCTTCTACAAAAAGGTTGGCGCCGGCATAGAGTTTGAGTTTATGGTCGGAGTCAGTTCTCTAGGCAAGGCGATAACCGTGCCGGGTGAGAACTTCTTTTCTATGAAGGCGAGTCACTGGTTAGGCCTCAGATAAGAGACACATAGAACGGCTCGTGATCGTTGGGCTCTTCTCGTTATTGGGAACGAGCTGCGCCCGGCAGGCGGAGGAGTCGCAAGACTCAACCCACGCTATGCTCCAGGGCGTTTGGCAGCTGCGGCATGCCCGCTGGAGACAAGAAGAGGGGCAGGAAAGGCATCTCTTCCGGTAAGCAGACGCGTCACTCCGGGATCAGACGGAATCAGGCGTTTAAAGAGTGGTACTAAGCTTCGTCTGCTAGTGCATCAAGGGTGGGGGGAGCAGTTTTAGACGACTCCTTATCTGGCTTCTTCTTGACCTTCTTAGCTGGAACTCCCGCATAGACATAGTGCGGCTCAGTACTCTTTGTAAGCATTGCACCAGCGCCGACCATAGAATCATCAGCCACATGCATACCAGCTAGAATTGTCGCGTGATATGTGATTCGCACCCCTCGCCCAATAATGGTTTTGGGCGTCTCTATGATGCGGCCATCAGCGATATCGTGTGTATGAGAATAAACGTTTGCAAAATCTGAAACTGACGAACCATCTCCTATCTCAATACCACCCCGGTCATCGAGGAGCACGTGTCGGTGGATCACCACGTTGTCACCAATGTCGAGATTGTAGCCGAATGACAATCGCACATGTGGGAATGCCTTGAAATTTGCACCACAGTGGCCAAAGACATGGTGGGCAAGGATCCGTCTGAAGCGGATGCCAAGCTCTACATTTTCTCCTAGGTAACTACGGTCGAACATTTCCCAGAGCCACAGGAGTGGCTTGCGTGGTGTATAACGTTCTAGATCGATGTCCTGATAGTACTCTGGCTCGAGTGTAACATTTTCTGGGTTCATTTGAGCCAACGCGACAGGGAGGAAACGCGTGGCGTCGTTGCGAAGGTGTGCATCACCCAGATGTGGGAAATAGATGTCAGTTAGAATAAGCCGGCAGAGTTCATTTCGGTCACATTTTTCTGATTCAAGTTCCTCTGATAACCAAGCCAGCCACTCAGAATAAAGGTTGGATGTGTCGCTGGGGATTCTTACTGAACGCAGAGGCAAGAAAGGCATTAACGAATCTAGTCTAGATTAAGGGTATAGGTTCTAGAGTATTTTGAATTCTTGAACCGGAAATGGAAATATAAGCAGATCCATAGAGTGGCAGTATCAGGTATCTAGAAGTCTATCCATGGATCTGGGTAATTCGTTCTGTACAGAACGAACCAGTCTTGCAGGGCTATCCGATGAGCCCGTTGACGCTCCGTGGCCCTACAGATATCGTCTCCTATGGTAACAATCGTGTTTTCTGGAGCGGGTCCGCGCCCGCCCTATGACGCTCTTATCCCGGGGCCTCAAGGGGCGGGCGCGTCTTATTGGGAGAGGTCGATAAGCGATGTCTGATGCCGTGCCTCTGCGGGGCCAGATTGTAACAGAAGCCCTCACATTCGACGATGTTCTCCTGATTCCTGGACATTCGTTGATTCACCCGAAAGATACGGATGTGTCTTCGCGTTTGACGCGTGAGATTTCTATTGAGATCCCGTTGCTCTCAGCAGCTATGGATACAGTTACTGAGTCGAAATTGGCTATCCAAATGGCACGTGAGGGAGGCGTCGGGATTATTCACAAAAACCTCTCGCCCGAGGCTCAAGCAGAGGAAGTAGACCGGGTTAAGCGTTCTGAGAGTGGAATGATCCTGAACCCGATTACCCTCACGCGAGACAGCAGTCTTAAAGACGCGCATGACCTGATGGCGAAATTTTCAATCAGTGGAGTTCCCATCATCGAGGATACTGGGCGACTGGTTGGGATTATCACTAACCGAGATCTGCAGTTCGAGCTTGATCTTAATAAGTCTATAGAGCAGGTCATGACTTCTGACCATCTCGTTACTGTTCCAGTAGGGACTACGCTTGACGAGGCAGAAACCCTTCTCCATAAGCACCGTATCGAGAAGCTTCCAGTTCTAGACCAAGATGGAATCTTAAAGGGACTGATCACTGTTAAGGACATCTTTAAGCGCCGCCAATATCCGAATGCCTGCAAAGACGAGCATGGACGCCTTAGGGTAGGCGCTGCCGTTGGAGCATCGAAGGTTGATATTGAACGCGCAGCATTGTTAGTGGAAGCTGGGGCAGACTTGATTGTGGTCGATACTGCTCATGGCCATTCCGAGGGTGTGCTCGAAGCACTCGGGCGTGTGCGAGAGCGGTTCCCAGATACCCAATTAGTGGGTGGAAACGTCGGAACTGTAGAAGGGGCTCAGGCTTTGCTCGAGCGAGGAGTTGACGCAGTTAAAGTGGGTGTTGGTCCGGGTTCCATCTGCACTACGCGGGTGGTGACTGGTGTTGGTGTTCCACAGCTGAGTGCCATCATGGATGCATTTGATGGTGGGGATGGGTCGGTACCGATCATTGCCGATGGAGGAATCCGCTACTCAGGTGACATTGTAAAGGCTCTTGCGGCCGGAGCGGAGTCGGTAATGATGGGCTCAATGTTTGCTGGCACGGACGAAGCTCCAGGTGAGAGCTTTCTGCTAGAGGGTCGACGATTCAAAACCGTAAGGGGTATGGGCTCCTTATCAGCGATGGAAGAGGGTTCAGCAGACCGTTACTTCCAGGAAAATCGGGAGAGTCAGAGCAAGCTGGTTCCAGAGGGTATTGAGGCTAGGGTGCCATATAAGGGCCCTATTTCAGATACGATTTACCAGCTTGTCGGTGGTCTCAGGAGTGGGATGGGCTACTGTGGTGCTGCATCTCTTGATGAACTTCGCTCTAGCGCTCAGTTCAGCCGAGTTACACCAGGAAGTCTCAGAGAGTCTCACCCTCATGATGTTACCATCACCAGGGAAGCCCCGAACTATC
>DCAZ01000030.1:0-692 GCA_002313925.1 Gemmatimonadales bacterium UBA1120 | reverse complement strand
TTTTTCCCTGTAAAACCCCAGTAACTGAGCCACGTTTACCTGTCCTCTAGCGGCTGAAGCCACCGAAGGTCCCGAGGTACACCGCGCCAAAATTGTCGAGGACTGCTCGCACCTCGTCGCTTGGTTCGCCATACACATGGAGACCGGTCGGCTCGAAGCACTCAAGGAAGCGCTCGACGAACTTGGTGCCGAAGGTGCCAAGGTGAACCATCGCCGCATCGGAGTCGGCATACCGCTCGTTGAGATGGCACACGGTCCCACCCGCACCCAGGAACCACTCGTAGCCCAGTGTCCCTGCCTCACCGCGGGTGGACTCTACCATCTCGGTCATTAATTCACTCGCGTCATTGAGTTGTCCTTCGCGGACTGACATGTGGACATTCCAGGAAACGGTATCTGACATGATCGAGTGCTCCAAGTAAGGTGATACTCGCCGGAAGCTTGAAACGCCGCCTAACGTCTCCGGGATTCTAATGCGCGGCTAATATGGTGACCGCAAGCGTGGCTTGCGAGCCTGTCAGCCCTGCTTTTCCCCTGTAAATGGCTGACCGCCCCCACGAGGACCCTCACGAGTCCCGGACATCTCGTTTCCGTCGACGGTTCCCGAGTAGTTCAGGTCGAAGGAGTTGCCTTGAAAGCTCAGCGTAACTGTGAAGCTGAACGAGTTGTCGTCCACGGTCCCGTTGGAAACC
>DCAZ01000071.1 GCA_002313925.1 Gemmatimonadales bacterium UBA1120 | reverse complement strand
GCTTCCCGACGTGACCTCTTCCGGCCGGGGATATCTATTCCGCATCCGACTGGTCAGTGTGGGTCCTAAATAAATCTTAGCTACCTCGTCATTCCAGACGAGCTCGGAGACAGTACCACTCACCCGTATTTGACCTTCATACATGATGTATGCCCGGTCTACGATCTCAAGGGTTTGTTCTACATTATGGTCAGAGATAATGACACCAATATCCCGATCCTTGAGGCTACGAACAATCTCTTGAATATCGTTAACCGCGATTGGGTCTATACCTGCAAATGGCTCGTCAAGTAACATGAATTTTGGTTGTTGAACGAGCGCACGAGTTATCTCGAGCCTCCGTCTTTCACCACCAGACAGAGAATAGGCCTTATTCTTCTTCAACTCCTGAAGTCCTAGTTCCGCTAACAGATGGTCAAGGCGTTCCCGTTCCTCTGCCTTCGGTAGCTTCAGAGTTTCCAGGATGGCGAGAACATTGTCTTCTACTGTTAATCTCCGAAACACAGAGGGTTCCTGTGCTAGATATCCGATCCCCATACGTGCCCGCTTGTACATTGGGGTATTCGTGAGGTTTTGATTGTCGAGATGTACAGTACCCTCGTATGGCGGGATCAGTCCTACCATCATGTAGAAAGTGGTAGTTTTCCCTGCCCCGTTCGGACCCAATAAGCCGACAATCTCACCTTGTGCGACGGCTAATCCCACTTCATTAACTACTTTCCGCCCACGGTAAATCTTTGTTAGCCCTTCGCTAAAAAAACGACTGGCATTCTTATCTGTGGGACCTGACTCTTGGTTCGTCACTTCCGTCTCCAAGTGTGCAGAATAGCTGGGTTAGCTGATGTCCGAGGTCTCATTGGTTCTGGTCGCTGATTATTTTCTCGTATCAAGTCTCTCGAAAGTACTTTCATCCCAGTGTCATGCATTGCGTTGGGCTTGGCTGCTACAAGAGTGTCGATAGTAGCACTATCTACCGCTAAGCTGTCGGGTTCGGATAACGGTAAGGGTTCCAGGTGGAATCCGCGTGTCCGTCCTTGAACCTCAAGCCGATCAGCTTCCCCTTCGTTCATGATAATCGTGATCTCATCACTTGTGACGTAGTGGATTGCTGGCGCATCAATGCCAGGCAACGCCGTGGTATCAGACGGGATCAATCGGTAAAGGCTGCGGGCTCCTACTCTGGCGACGATTCTCTCTATCCGATAATCCGGCTTGCTAGTATCGGTAGTAGCCCCACCCTCTGACGGAGCAGGTGCATTGGGTTCGAACGTGACAATGATGGTATCTCCTTCCAGCCAATCTGATTTCGCAATTTCAGGGAGGAGGTCGACGTTAAGAGAATCACGAGCTGAAGAAATGCTCCTGGCCTGGCCCGCCGCGAAGATTGTTTCCATGACTTCATCCGGCAGTGAGATATCCAGTGAATCCGCGGTGAGTTCAAAGTCTTCTCCAACTGCAACAGGTTGTGGAACCGAAGATCTTGATGGAGTGCCATTCCCATTCGGCGAGGAGAACGCTACAAGCCGGACGAGAATCCCATCATCCATATATAGCTTAATTTCAGGCGAACTGATTGTTAAATCATCACCATTAAGAATCGCTTCCTCGTGCGCGGCTATAGTATTTAGACTATTTGCTTCTAGGACCATGTCGATGGTCTTTCCTACAAGGTTGTAGTTAGGGGCCTCGACCTTAGCGGAACCGGCAAGGTGGACTTTCTCTGCGTCCCCGTCGTATTCAGCACTATCAGCGAACGCAAGGATAGAATCTCGTTCGATCGTCACGTTACCCACTGAGTGAAAGTAGTTACCACCTCGAAGGAAAATACGGTCACCCTCAACTGTATAGGGTATATCCGGGGAATCTTCTTCCGGTGCCACTAGCGCTTCATCTGACTCAGCGTTAGCCAACGGAGTATCCTCTGACATCATTAAAAGAATAGCATGAGGTCTGGAAAGATCATCGGCGATTGAAACTGTGATCTCTGCATCTTTTCGAAAGTCCGTCGGCCGGAGATAAACGAGGGTTCCGTTCTCGATCGTAAATCCCTCCAATGTGTCCTGGACAAAGACGTTCCCAGATGCCTGCAATCGACCCTGCTCTGAGAAGTAGCGGGCTTCGTCTGCCCGGAGTTCTCCCGCATTATCCAGGAAACGGATATTGCCGATCAGATGATCAAGCCCAGTTGCAGCATATGATATCGACGAGTCAGCCCATATCTCGACTCCGTCGCTACAGAGCATATGTGGTGTGCCCACATAAGTAATCCGATTGCCACCAGCTAGTGTCACTATGCTAAGATCACCTGAAGGGTAAACAAATTCACATCCCTCTTGGGCACCGACCTCGCTAGCATATAAAGAGGAAGAAATCACAAAGAGCAGCAGAAACGGAATCCGTATAGCTTGAGCACCTTTGCTAGCCCAGTGAGGAGGGCTCATGACGTTAGCGACTGATTGTTCCACGGATGCTTGCGATCCGCACGTTCCGGAATTCCATGTCAGATTCGAATGCAGAACCCCGTGTGATGCTTCCGTCCGCCATAATCTGAACAGTGGCAGAATCACTCCAGATCCGTTCAGCTTCGGGATCATAATTTAGTTCTTGAGTTTCGATGCGTCGCTGATCAGAGTGGACAATCAGGAGCACATCACCCCATGCGGTCATCCGGTCTGTCGTTTGATCCCACTCACCACTGGTTCCTGTAACGGTGGCTAGCTGAGAGCCATCTTCATTGAAGAAGAGGATTCGCATTTGATGGAGTTCAGCTTTTGCTGAGTCCACAAAGAGATAGGCTGTATCAGCCTGTATATGTCCTTCCCGGATACCGTTTGTGGTGATAAAGCTGACCATACCGAATATCACATTGTCAGCATCAATCTCCTGGAGGTCACTTGAAGCTAGAGACACGGCATCTGGCTCACCGCATCCTCCTAGCGATATCAGTGTCAGCAAGACACCTACTCTCCAAGAGTCACAGTTTTCCAGGAAGGTTCTAACGCTCACTTAATCCGCTCCGAGTAATCGGGTAAGGGCGATTCATCTTCTTACACAATGATCGAAGATTCGTCCCCATACTATACTCTCTTATGGCCGACTTCGTTCTTCTACGTAAGTTTCGATGACGTCATCCAACTGTGATCTAGCACTCAGTAGTGCATCGCAAAATTCTCGAGCTGCTCCCCTACCACCCGGTCTTAGTGCAACCCAGTCGGCAATATCAAGCACTGGTTCAGTGGCATTCGATACTGCCGCCTTAAGGCCAACCCTTCGAAGAACAGCAAGGTCAGGGATGTCATCCGCTAACATCGCGACCTCTTCCCAACCAACCGCGTGCTTCTGGATCAGATCTTTGACGATTGGAAGTTTCCTCGCGTCCACTACTTGATGACACTGTACACCCAATTCCAGGGCGCGGATCGATGTGGCCTTAGACGGGCGTCCTGTTACCAGGACAACTTTGAGACCTGCCCACATGAGCATCTTTATTCCTACCCCATCCTGGATATCAAAGCGTTTGAGCTCCAGAGGCTCTCCGTCCATAGTTGATCCAACGAAGATTCCACCTTCGGTGAGTACACCATCTACATCGAAGATCACAAGTTTTATGCGGTTAGCAGCATCTGCCGGGATGGGTGCAGAGTTACTCACTGTCATTCTTGCTCAGAAGGATACAGTGCCGTACGGATTGACATCACTGAGTCCAGGATATCCTCCATCTCAGTCAAGGGAACCATCGTCGAGCTGTCGGATGGGGATGTTTCTGGGTGAGGGTGAGTTTCTAGGTAAAGGCCTGCACATCCTGCTGCGACTGCAGCTCGTACTAACATCGGAACATATTCAGGATTCCCCCCAGTCGATCCATGACTGATACCTGGACGCTGCACTGAGTGGGTGCCATCAAAGAACACAGGAACAGGTAGGGATCTCCCGATTTCTGCGAAGACCCTCATATCAACCACAAGATTGTTATAGCCAAAGAATGTTCCTCTCTCAGTGACCGCGATCTGGGCTGTGCCGGAGGAACGCAATTTCTCTACTGCCCCCGCTACTTCCTCCTTACACATCCATTGACCCTTCTTAAGGTTGACGGGCTTACCGGTACCTCCAGCAGCAATCAATAGATCGGTTTGGCGACTCAGGAATGCCGGAATCTGCAATACGTCAACGACTTCTGCGGCGGCGGCTACCTGTGAAGGCTCATGGATATCCGTCAGAATCTGGAGCCCTGTCTGCTCCTTTACTCGAGATAGGGCTGAAAGCCCTTTGGCCAGCCCGGGGCCTCGCTTGGATGAGAAACGTGTCCGGTTGGCTTTATCAAAAGATGCTTTGAATATCACAGGTAATTCGAAAATCTTCGACCATCTGACGAGTGCCTGTGCTATTTCTAGATTGACCTCGTCATTCTCCAAGACGCACGGGCCTGCGATAAGCGTGAAGGTATGAAACATTTATTGTTTGTCCGGATTGTTCAGGACCCGACAGCTTCTTTTCTGTTCGAGACAGGAACCGAAGAACCCCGCCCATAGGATGCCGCGGCCTCTATAAAGGACGCAAACAGCGGATGCGGGCGGGTCGGTCGGCTCTTTAACTCGGGATGAAATTGGCTAGCGACAAACCATGGATGATTAGTGATCTCTACTATCTCAACTAAAGCTCCGTCCGGAGATGTGCCGCTGATGGTCAATCCATGGTCATTGAGTAAGTCTCGATAGTTATTGTTGACTTCAAACCGGTGGCGGTGACGCTCAGAAACCTCGGGGGTCCCGTAGATGTCACGGGCCGTAGTCCCTTCGCCGAGAATGCAAGGATAGGCTCCTAGTCGCATGGTCCCACCTTTTTTGGTCACCTGGCGCTGTGAGTCGAGGAGGCAGATTACGGGGTCGGATGCATCTTCTAGGAATTCAGTGGAATGAGAGTCTTCTAGATTGCAGACATTCCGAGCGAATTCGATTACAGCACACTGGAGGCCAAGGCATATACCGAAAAACGGGATTTCATTTACTCGGGACCAGCGCACCGCTGCCAACATTCCTTCGATTCCTCGTTGACCAAACCCTCCAGGGATGAGGAGGCCATGAAAGTCCTTGAGGAGATTTACATGGTTTTCCCCGTCAAAATCCTCTGAGGAGAGCCATTCAATAGAAACTTTCACATCATTTGAGATTCCCCCATGGATGAGGGCTTCCTGGATTGATTTGTATGAATCAACAAGGTTCGTGTACTTGCCGACGACCGCTATGCGAGCCTCGCCCGACTCAGGGTGCTTGAATCGCCTTACCATTTTAGTCCACCCACTAAGGTCGGGTTGTGGCGCGTCCAGTTGCAGTCGCTTTAGGATCACGTCGTCGAGACCTTGGGCCTTAAGTGCGAGGGGTACTTCGTAGATTGTTGCTACATCAAGGCACTCGATAACGCCTTCAAGTTGGACATTTGTGAAGAGCGCTATCTTTTTTCGGATTTCCCCTGAGAGTTTGTGTTCCGTCCGGCAAAGCAAAAAATCTGGTTGAATTCCAATCTGCATAAGCCCTCGCACAGAGTGCTGAGTTGGCTTCGTTTTTAATTCTCCCGCGGCTGCGATATAAGGGATAAGTGTGAGGTGGACAAAAATCACATTCTCCTGGCCGGCATCTACTCGGAACTGGCGGATTGCCTCTAAGAAGGGCAAAGATTCAATATCACCTACGGTGCCTCCGATCTCTGTAATCACAACATCGTTTTCGGGCGCCAGGCGCTGGATTGCTCCCTTAATTTCATCTGTCACATGTGGTATCACCTGGACAGTGGAGCCCAGATAATCACCCCGTCGCTCTTTAGAGATCACCGTTTGATAGATACGGCCTGTCGTGATGTTGTTCGCTTGGGAAAGCGATTGGTCGATAAAACGCTCATAATGGCCAAGGTCAAGGTCCGTTTCTGCCCCATCATCCGTAACAAAGACTTCTCCGTGTTGGAACGGTGACATCGTTCCCGGATCTACATTTATGTAGGGGTCGAATTTTTGCAGGGTAACCTTGAATCCCCGCTCTTTAAGGAGCCTTCCAATTGAGGCAGCTACGATTCCCTTCCCGAGCGCGGATACCACACCTCCAGTTACAAAGATGTACTTCGTGTTACTGAGGCCTTCGTTCTTTTTTGATTTGGTCATACGAAACCAGTGACTCCTTGAGCGCTCAGTTTTTCTTCCATGCGCAGAACGTCTGCCATAGTGTCTACACCGGGATCAGCGGCACCTACGATGGTCACCCCAATTCTTAGCCCAGCTTCCAGCGGGCGAAGTTGCTCTAGAAATTCCAAGCGTTCCAACTGAGATGGTGGGAGCGCAACCCAGTCATTTAGAGCTTCTCGCGTGTACGCATAAATTCCAACGTGGCGAAGGTATGGCTCACGTTCCAACTCTCCGGCTACGGGTCGCTCATCGCGCTTGTACGGAATTGGGGCCCTGGAAAAATAGAGCGCCCGCCCATTGGCGGCCCTAGCAATTTTTACGACTGCAGGGTCAGTACGGGCATCATCAGAGTTCAACGGTGTCGCACAGGTACCGACCTCCCAAGTGCCATCTCGTACTAGGTCAATGGTCGCACGAACGTGTGCTTCCTTGAGCAGTGGTTCATCTCCTTGGACATTAGCAATAACGTCATACCCACGATATTCAGATCGATCTGCTACCTCTGCTACACGGTCCGTTCCTGAAGGATGGTCTGGTGAGGTCATCTCCACCGGCGCCCCTAAAGACTTACAGAGGTTGGCGACTTCAGTGGAGTCTGTCGCTACTACCGCATGATCCAGCACGGTCATTGCTTCTATGCGGCGCCAGACCCACTCAATCAAGGGTCTTCCAAGAATGGGGTAAAGAGGTTTATTGGGTAGACGAGCGGATGCGAGTCGAGCTGGGACGATTCCCAGAACTTTGGTGCTCAAGACACGCTTGCCAGGCCGAAACGGCGCGAATTTACGACAAAAATCACGCCTTGAAACCTACCTGAATTAGGGGTTGAGGGTCAACTAGTGCGCTTGTCTCTAATTCTCGTGGAATGAAAGTATCCCGCGAATTCAGGATTCAGGTACAAACTCGGATGCTCATCCCCAGTTTTCAAAGAAACACAGGGTGAGTTTCATCTTGGGGGAACTTTCCCGAAGACCTCCACTATGGTGGCAGTTACTTCTCCGGTATTCGTGAAGGTGTGGATCGCGCCTCCTGGAAGTGAAACTACTTCACCGGGGAGTATATCGACTGCATCCTGGCCTTCTACTGTCAATCTGATTTTGCCAGTTACAAGCATGAAGACTTGGTAGGTTGCAGTTGTATGGGCATGCAAGCGTCGGGTCGCTCCAGGTTCAGCGTAATCGCGGAGAACTCTAAATGC
>DCAZ01000131.1:3191-10368 GCA_002313925.1 Gemmatimonadales bacterium UBA1120 | reverse complement strand
ACCTCAAAGCCGTTGGCGAGTTCGACAGCAGGGGATACAAGGTCTTCCCAATCGATTGATCCAAAGCGTTGGTGGGCGGCCCACATACCGGCCACACTCCCGGGTACCCCCGCTGCTAAGTGTCCAATGACGGATTTTTCTGTGAGATCTCCTTCTTCATCTAGATACATGTCACGGGTTGCTGCTAAAGGAGCCTTTTCCCGGAAATCCAGAGCTGCGGCTGTACCATCAGCCATGCGAGTAACCATGAAACCACCACCACCGATATTTCCGGCTTCGGGGTTCACTACCGCAAGAGCGAAGTGGACTGCAACGGCAGCATCTACTGCGTTACCACCTGACCGCATTATGTCAACACCAATGCGGCTTGCCAGTTCGTCAGTTGACACAACCATGCCATTCGATGCAGTAACTGGTTCTTCCCTCTCGCTAAACATCCATCCGGCAGGGAATAGGGCCCTGTCATCGACCGTTGAGACATTTGTGTAGCAAGAAGCGACTACTAGAGCGCTGAGGATAAGCGCTGCAAGTTGGCCCGTTATGGAAACCCTAGTCTTATTCATGATTCTTAATATCCGCGTGGGTTACGTTGCCGGGTTCGCGCGGCACGAAGTACTGTTCTTGAGTTCGGGAAGATCAGCACGTTCCTAGCTACCGACAAGCGCCCATGCGGGATTCCAGACTTACTGAACAGCGAAACCCTAAATCAACGAAGATTGATAAGTTAGATGTCTTAGGGATCGTCGATCTTATCAATAATGAAGACCGGTTGGTGGCAGCGGCTGTCAGTGATGAAAGAGAAGCCATTGCGAGAGCGATCGAACTTGTGGAAAAGGCGTTCCGGGGCGGAGGCCGGCTTGTCTATGTCGGTGCTGGAACCTCAGGTCGCCTGGGTGTTCTCGATGCAGCTGAGATGCCTCCTACGTTTGGGGTTGATCCAGAGATGGTGCATGGTGTCATTGCCGGGGGATATCAGGCACTCGTGCGGTCTCAAGAGGGGGCAGAGGATCACCCTGAAGATGGTGTGGCAGCGATCAACAACTTGGATGTAGGCCAGAGGGATTTCGTTCTCGGAATAGCCACTTCCGGCTCTACGCCCTATGTACACGGGGCACTCAGCCGGGCACGTGAGCTTGGAGCTAGAACTGGGTTCTTGCTGTGTACATCGCCACCTGCAGCTCTTCTATCAGAGCATGACGTCGTGATAGCACCACTGGTAGGGGCCGAAGTGATTACTGGCTCAACGCGGATGAAAGCGGGAACGGCCACCAAACTAGTCCTGAATACGATTACCACGGGTGCCATGGTCCGTATTGGCAAGGTTTATAGCAACCTGATGGTAGATTTACAGGTTACATGCGAGAAGCTTAGGGATAGAGGTGAGCGTATTCTATCAGAATTACTGAACCTCGATCAGCCAGCAGCAGCAACACTTCTTGATCGCGCAAGTGGCGATGTCAAGACAGCGCTCGTAATGGGCCATTTGGGTATTGATAGGGAAGAGGCCTTGAAGCGCTTAGATGCTGCTGATGGAGTTGTCAGCATGGTAATCGAAGGTCTCTAGGGGTGGATACACCTAGACTCCGGTATGCCCGTTGGGTGTGCTTACCACTCCTACTCTGTATTTCCACAGCGGTGGTTGTGGCTGCGTTTAATCCTGCCCCTCACAACGGCGGTGATAACGCAGCCTATGTGACACTGGCTTTTTCGTTAGCTGAGCACGGAGCCTATACTGATCTTTACGATCCCGCGGAAATGCCCCACACGAAGTATCCACCGGTCTTTCCGGGCTTGCTCGCGGTGATGCTTCTACTGGGCGCGAGAACCTGGAGTGCTCTGAAGACAGTTTCAGCGGTATTCACCATTGCCGCGGTTGGGTTCACTTACTTGTGGGCGGAGCGACGCCTAGGTGCAGTTGGCGCGCTGGGGTTGTCGGTCATGCTCGCGATCTCCCCGGCTTTGGTGTACTACAGCCATTGGATTCTGTCCGACCCGATCTTTTTGTGTTTTACGATGGCGGCACTCTGGGCGCTTGAGGGTTCGGAACAGGAGGGTGCGTCGGTATGGTGGCTGGTTGGTGGGGTTGCGACAGTTGCTTTGGCCTACTTTACACGGTCTGCTGGGCTTCCACTTCTGTTCGCTCTCTTCGGTTGGCTTGCTCTGCGTCGCAGATGGCTATCCCTCACTTTTTCTTCTATTGCGATAGGTGTTCCTGCACTCTTTTGGTGGATACGCGGACGTGGAGACGGTATAGGTGAGTACACAAGCGAATTTTGGATGGTAGATCCTTATCAACCTGCGCTTGGAACGGTCAGTTTTGGGGGACTCTTAAGTAGAGCAGTTAATAACCTTTGGGCCTATGTGAGTATTCACGGACCTGGAGGAGTCGTTGGAGGCAGCGGAACCCTGGTCACAGCTTTCGGGGTAGGGCTGACTGGTCTCGCACTCGTAGGATGGGTTCGATCCGCAAAGACTCGTACAGGACTGACAGAGATCTTTCTGCCGTTGTATGCAGGCCTGATCCTGCTTTGGCCGGAAGTATGGTCAGGGGACCGTTTTGCACTTCCGCTGTTCCCCCTCTTTTTCCTTTTTGCAGCGCTCGCCCTAGGTGGAACGGTCAGTAAGGGAGGGGGCCTAGCACGTCATGTCATATTCGTGACTGTAATTGGAATCGTACTTCTTCCAGCTGGCAGAACCTGGCTCACCTCGGTCGAACAATCATCGGCGTGTCGACGGATCATGAATGACCACGGACCCTGGGGATGCTATGGCTCGGGTGTCTCAGAGTTCGCAGAGGCAGCAGCTTGGATGCAGAGTTCACTACCTGAAGGCTCTTCGGTGATGACACGAAAACCCCGGTTGTTTTATTTGATGTCAGGATTGACTAGCCGAACATTCCCATTTGATGACAACCCGGGTATACAACTTGCCGAAGCTGACCTTGTGGGTGCCCGATATGTGTTACTCGACAATTGGGATGGGCTCTCGAGTCGCTATGTTGGGAGAGCGCTCCAGCAGAATGCCCAGGCGTTCTGCTCTGTTAGAGGTTTTGGCCCCAGACAGGGCGGAACCCATCTTTTGGGTATTAAGGACGAAACTTCCAGGACTGAAAGCGCACAACTGCGAACACAAGAGATCAGATTGGATGTTTGTCCGGGCAGCTATATTCGGACTGATCTGGACGACCGCTACCTTTCTTCGTCTTCTACAAGAATCCCGTTGCTCGAGGCACTAGAGCCATAAAGCAGTGCGAGTATCACCCCGAAAATGACGTGTTCCGTATAGCTGCGATCATGCGAATCGAATTCTTCCAGAAGATTTTCCAGAACAGAGTGGGGGTATTGGGAGTCGTGGGGAGCCAGCAGCTGAGAGAGTCCCCCCATCGGATTAACTGCGTATTCTATGGTTCCGTAAAGTGCACCTTTTAACACTGTGGGACCGGGCACCTTCGGTTCCAAGATCGCACCGTACAAGAGGCCCTGCCTGATGCCTGCAAGAAGACGATCCCCAGTTTCTCTATCTAGCGTAGGAATTTCAGAATCACTGATCGTGGTGCGTATCAGGTCCAAGATGAGAGCTGAAACCGCTCCGG
Source organism: Gemmatimonadales bacterium UBA1120 (assembly GCA_002313925.1). Classification (GTDB taxonomy): domain Bacteria; phylum Gemmatimonadota; class Gemmatimonadetes; order Longimicrobiales; family Gaopeijiaceae; genus UBA1142. The sequence continues at coordinate 6,776 of DCAZ01000131.1, read as the reverse complement.
CCGCCCCTGCTCGTACTAGGCTACTCAAAGCAGTCTTATGGCGTGGCTGCCAAGTCCTCAGCAACTTCGAAAGAATAGCGACCGCCTCGGGGGTCGCTAGGTCCTTAAGTGGTGGCCAGGTGATACGGGCATCTTCTGATGTGTTTCGCCCTGTAGTACCAGGACGATCTTTCGATATACGGACCTCTTCAGCAGCGTCGGGAGATATGCTCCGTAAGCGCTCGAGTGCGTAACCGAGATGGAACCAGTAGCTCTGCTTCGGGGGCATGTGCGATGTTGATAAGGTGTGCTAGTAAGAGAAGGGTGGGGACCAGTAGAGATCTAATCAAGATCATCTCTATAACCGCATGTCTGATGTTGCTCTCCAGGCCTGTCCGAGCCCAGGTACCACCTGACGAGTCATGGCGTAGCATTGAAACGCAGCACTTCCGCGTGACTTTTCCTGAACGTCTTGAAGCACTTGGGCGTCGCGCCGCTGATAGGGCAGAAGAAGCCTACGTTGAATTGTCCGCAGCATTCATTGAGCCACCTAACGGTCCGATCGATCTCCTGGTGACCGATCACGCGGATGTCTCTAACGGCTTTGCTCAGGTGACGCCTTCGAATCGGATTGTTATCTACGCCCGCCCTCCTGTGGATGACCCGGGGTTAGGCCATATCGATGAATGGCTGGAACTAGTTATCACACATGAACTTGCTCACATCGTGCAGTTGGATCACACACAAAATCCGATCGGTAAGCTTGCAAGAAACATTTTCGGACGGGTTGCAGCTCCATGGCCTTTCTTTCCTGGCAGTGGTACCCCTAGGTGGATTACAGAAGGGCTTGCTACTTGGTATGAGTCGAGCCTGACCGAAGCGGGGAGAGTTCGTGGAACCTTCTATGAAATGATACTCCGGACCGCAGCACTCGAAGGTCGTCTGGAAAGTATTGGCCAGACCCAGGGAGAGTCTCCAGAGTGGCCCGCTGGAGCTAGGCCATATGCATATGGATCTCTCTTTTTTGATCACCTCACCGACAAGTACGGTGCTAATCTTATGGGGGTCTTCACCAAGGCAATAGCAGGTCAGTGGATACCATATAGAATCAACGCTGCCGGTCGAAGCGCATTTGGTTCCTCGTTATCTGAAGAATGGTCCCTGTGGACAGAAGGTATTCGTTCTAGGACAGCTGGACTTGACTCACAACTGGAAGAATACGGCCCGATTACGACGCCTGAACGACTGACAGTTGGAGGACGCTGGGCCCTGCGGCCCAAGGTGTCACCCGATGGCCGTTGGTTACTCTACGCCCGCTCGGATGGTCGCTCAGATTCCCAGCTTGCTTTTAGCCTGATAGACGGCGCAGGAACTCGAGAATTCACTCGAACCAACGGTCTTGCAACCTATGACTGGACTCCCGAAGGGTCAGTCGTTTTTGCTCAGCTAGAATATGCCGACCGCTATAGGCTGTTCGATGACCTTTACGAGGCACAGGCTGATGGCAGCACGCGGCGTATCACTAAGGGAGCTCGTCTGACAGATCCTTCAGTAAGCCCTGATGGTTCTTGGGCTATTGCAGTCTCGGGGGGCGGAGGCACGAACGGTCTCGCCTTGATTGATCTTGAAAGCGGTGAGGTGACCGACTTTGTCAACTCGGATCCTGACTCTCACTGGGCATTCCCCAGCATCTCACCGAATGGCCGCTGGATTGCGGCTACGCGTTGGAAAACCGGAGCACTCCACGATGTCGTAGTTTTGGATGGTAATGGGCTGATTGTAGCTGAGATTACGAATGATCGTGCGATTGATCTAGCTCCGGAGTGGAGTCCTGACGGAAGTTACTTGCTCTGGGCGTCAGATCGTACGGGAACCTTGAATATCCTTGCGGTACCCTTTGATCCGGAACTAGCGCGGACGGGCCCGCCCCTACTCCTGACAAATGTCCGAACTGGAGCGCTCTATCCTAGCGTGGATCCGAGTGGGCGATGGCTTTATTTCAGTGGTTATCATGCTGATGGATGGGACATAGAACGAGTACCCTTTGATCCGGAAGCAGCTGTAACTGCCCCGCCAGCGAATACTCGGTTTAACAGATTGTTGGAGGAACCAGAACCACCAAGTTTATATCAGGGAGACGTACAGAAATATTCGGCAGGCTCAACATTGGCCCCCCGCTACTGGGAGCCTCTCTACAGTGAAGCTGTGCGGACGCCCGCGATTCGAACCGAGGACCTATACATTCGTAGCCGTCAACTACTAGGCCCGGCCATAGGCATACAGACCTCGGGTATCGATTTAGTGGGAAGACATGAATGGAGAGCTTCTGCTCGTGTCTTTACCAGCGGTAGTCGTGCTGATGCGGGATTTCGATACACGTACTCTGGATTAGGTAACCCTCGCCTGAGCATAAGTGCAAACAATCGTTGGGGTCGCGGCAAGAATTCGGCACTTGTAACACAACGTGCGAATGACGCCTTGCTTGATACACTGTTCGTTCTTAAGCGTGATAGGAGCCTCAACGCGAGTGCACAATTCCAGCACCGAAAGTGGCGAAATTCGCTATTCGTCACTCTTTCTGCAGGTATGCTCTGGGAAAAGCTTGAGTTACTGAACAACTCTCTGGAGCCAGAAAATAATTATCGTCTCAATCGTCCACGAAATCGGATGAGCGACCTGAGCATTGCTCTTAGTTATTCTACTGCTCGTTCGTACGCCTACCAGGTCGGTGGCTCTGAAGGGGTTGTTTTGTTTGCGAGAGCTCGGGCTCGTCGTAGTCTGAGCCTACCTGATTCCTTGGTGGGCCTGAGCGGATTAGATAGCTCAGTCGATGAGCTTATCGGTCGGGCTCGAGTGTATGTTCCACTAGGTATAACCGGGCATGCTCCTCATGTGCTTGCTCTTCAGACAAGCTTTGGGTTGGGCAGGGGGCCTAACGCGACAGCTGGTCACTTCGACGTGGGTGGGGCTTCAGGGAGTCCAGAACAGATCACTGGTATATCACTTTTTGGCGGGGCACAGATTTTTTTCCCTGTACGTGGCTATCCAGAATCCGCTCGGTACGGACGCTACGCTTGGACAGCCTCAGCAGAGTATCGGATACCACTCGCCCTCATGAATTGGGGTTTGGGTGCATGGCCACTCCATTTCGATCGAATCACTGGGTCCATATTTGCTGATGCCGGTAATGCTTGGGGACCCCGTATGTCAGCCGGTGGGTTCCAGAATCCACGACGCGAGGCACTGTATTCCGTAGGTGCAGAGGTAACAGGAGAACTTCTATCATTCTATAGGATCAATATGTTGGTTCGTACTGGAGCGGCCCTTCAGTTGGCTGGGAACAAGAAAGCCCAATTCTATGTGAGGCTCGGTATGCCCTTCTAAAGGGCAGGTTATCCTAAATAGCCCCCAATAAAAACCGAATATAAGCCGTATATTCTTCTAAAATACTAGCAGAATGGGTCATTCGAGGCTGGATTAAAGAAAAGTATTGACCACAAGATATTGCACTCGTATTATGGCTTTGCTCAGTATCTAGTGGTCCCCTGGGTAGTTTTCCACAAGAGATGTCACGGCGGGGGAGGGGTCCCGCCGTTTTTCAACGCC
>DCAZ01000131.1:0-2891 GCA_002313925.1 Gemmatimonadales bacterium UBA1120 | reverse complement strand
GGGAGAGGGTTCCCGCCGTTTTTCAACGCCCGTTTTAAGCTTTTTCCACAATTCTATCTCGATTAGAGCCCGATTCACGCTATGCCATCTGTTCATCAACCTCGGACACCAAGAGAATCGGTCATCTTCGATGACGTACTTCCAACCGATCTCCCTGAACCAGAACTGACTGAAAACGCACGGATCGTTCTAGCTCGACGCTATCTGAAAAAGGATGCTGAGGGCAACCCTACTGAAGAGCCAGAAATGATGTTTTGGCGGGTTGCACGAACCGTAGCCGAAGTAGACAAAGAATATGGGTCAGCTGAGACTGCGGTAGAGGAATTGGCCAGACAGTTTTACGGTCTAATGGTCAAGGGAGAATTCGAACCGAACTCACCCACATTGATGAATGCTGGTCGGCCTCTAGGGCAGCTTTCGGCTTGCTTCGTACTACCCGTAGAAGATGCGCTTTCTAACGGTAGAGCGGGGATCTACGATACCCTCACCGCGATGGCTTTGGTGCACCAATCCGGTGGTGGTACCGGTTTCTCCTTCTCACGCCTCCGGCCTGAGGGTGAAACAGTGCGTTCCACGATGGGTGTGGCCTCCGGTCCGGTTTCCTTTATGAAGCTCTACGACGCAAGCACGGACGTTGTAAAACAGGGAGGAACGCGCAGGGGCGCAAATATGGGTATCCTGCGCGTCGATCACCCAGACATCCATACCTTTATTACTTGCAAGAATGACACATCTCAAGTGACCAACTTCAACATCTCGGTTGCCATCACTGATGCGTTCATGGAAGCGGTCTCGGAGGATGCTGAATACGACCTCATAAATCCGAAAAGCGGAGAGGTTGCGGGACAGGAAAATGCTCGGGAGATCTTTGACAAGATCATCTACGGAGCCTGGCTAACAGGTGAACCCGGAACGTTCTTTATTGATCGAGCGAATGAGCATAATCCGGTACCAAAGCTGGGAAGCTACGAGGCAACGAACCCTTGTGGGGAACAGCCGCTTCTAGCGTACGACGTCTGTAATCTTGGCAGCATTAACTTAGGTAAATTCGTAAAAGAAGAAGCGCACCCGGGCATCGATCCTGAGGAGGGTATCGACTGGGAGGGACTGAGACAGGTGGTTCATCTCTCGACCAATTTCTTAGACAACGTTATCGACGCCAACGTCTACCCACTCCAACAGATTCACGAATTGGCACAAGATATTCGTCGTATAGGGCTGGGTGTCATGGGTTGGGCTGACATGATGATTCGCCTTGGCATCGGATACGACTCTGAGGAGGGAGTCGCTCTCGGACAACGCGTGATGGGATTTGTGAATGAAGAAGCTCGCAGGGCCTCAGAAAAGCTAGCGGAGAAGAGAGGGGTGTTCCCTGCGTGGGCAGAGTCGGTGTGGGGCCCTAACGAAAGTGCTGCAGTTGGCTCCAAGGGTGACCGTGTTCGTCAGGAGCGGGAGTTGCGGAACTGCAACCTTACAACCGTGGCACCGACCGGAACGATTTCGATTTTCGCGGGCTGCTCCGGCGGGATTGAACCCTTATTTGCTGTAGCTTTCATGCGTAATCAGGCTGGTGTCCTAATGCCAGACGTGAACCCGGACTTCATACAGGTCGCTAAGGAAGGGGGCTGGTATTCTGAAGACCTCATGGAGCAAATTGCAGAAGAGGGACATATCCACTTCGACGAGGTCCCGGAAGAGGTTCAGCAAGTGTTTCGGACGGCTCACGATATTACCCCTGAATGGCATGTGCGCATGCAAGCAGCGTTTCAGGAACATACAGATTCTGCGATCTCTAAGACGACAAATTTCCCCAGTAATGCGACAGCCGAAGACGTACGTGAAATCTACGAGCTCGCATACAGTCTCGGTTGTAAGGGAGTTACGGTCTACCGAGATGGTGCTCGAGAGGGGCAAGTGCTTTCGACCGGTAAGACGGATCAGGGTGGACAGGCTGCGACCCAGAGCGTATTCGAGCTTGAACACTCTTTGGCCGATGCTCGTGAAGAAGCGCATAACCTTCGGATTGAGGTTGAACGTCTTAAACACGAACTGATTGGAGAGGATGAGACACTGGGCGCGGCAAGGCAAAAGCGTCAACGCCCGCCGGCGCTCCAAGGTTACACGATGAAGGTGAACTCCCCGCTCGGTGACCTTTATGTAACGATTAACGAGGACGATCACGGTAAACCATTTGAGGTTTTCTGCACTTTGGGCAAGGCTGGTGGAGCCCCAAACGCAGATGCGGAGGCGATTGGCCGTTTGATGTCGTTAGCGCTTCGATCCGGCATCCCCATTAGCCAAGTGAAAGATCAGCTGCGTGGGATCTCCTGTGACCGAGCAGTGGGGCTAGGGGCGAATAAAGTGCTTTCGGCACCCGATGGCATTGGACAGGCGATCGAGCGCTATCTCGAGATGAAGGATGGAGTCCAGGAAGTTTTGCCTCTGGTAGTTAGCACGGAGGGAGGAGTACAGACGCAAGCGGCTGTCAGTGCGATTGGTGGTGATCCGTTACACCTTGATACATGTCCGGAGTGTAACTCGGCCCACTTCGTGTTTGAGGAAGGATGCAAGAAGTGCCACGTTTGTGGCTATTCTGATTGCGGATGATCTCTAGAAGTTTCCTCAGCTAAAAACCAACCTCAAGTCCCCCACGGCGCTGGCGGCAACTTCTCGGTCGGCTCGGCTAGGTTGAACTCAACACGAACACGGCGATCAGTCATCTCGTTCCTGAGAGAATACAAGAATGTTCGACCTGAATTGATCTCAAGAGTCCAGATGTTGTCTGTCGCAGTTGGTACCAGTGATGCCGTCTGAGCATCGGCTGGAAAATCCTGGCGAGAGCGACTCCCTGGACTCATTGTATCGCCACCGTACTGTGTTATTTCATCTTC
>DCAZ01000123.1 GCA_002313925.1 Gemmatimonadales bacterium UBA1120 | reverse complement strand
CCATTGAGCACTGCCATCAGTAGTGGGCTAGTTCGATCTCCACCGCTTACCTGGTTGACGTCTGCACCCCCTTCTAGGAGTGCTAGCGTCGCCTCCAAGTGTCCTTCACGAGCCGCATGTAGTAGCGCTGTCATACCCCCAGTCATACCGACCAAAGTCTCCCTGTACGGGGGACGCTCTACATCTGGTCCCCCGGGGTAATCTGGCCTAAGAGATACGAGATCATCTGGATCTTGATCCTCCGAGTTATCGCTGGATCTAAGGAATTCCCTTTGAGAGATCACAGCTTCCTGAACCTGGCTAGAGCTTGGCTCCCAATTCCTGTCTATCCCACTATTCTCACGGAACGAAGAGACTGCATCTCGGAAACGCCGGTTAGCTACCCTGTCTAGCAACAGGCTCTGAATAACATCGACAACCTCTGTTGTAATGGAGTGGTTGGCATCATGCTCGAGTAGCGTGGCCACTGACGCCGCTCGATTATACGCCGCTGCAAAAATTAATGGCGTCTGTCCAGAAGACACTTCTGTCGCGTTCGTGTCAGCGCCATGCTCGAGTAGCGCTGCGACCGCATCCGCTCCCCCTATGGCAGCAGCCGCAAGGTGCAGAGGTGTCACTCCACTGGTAGTAGTGGTTGCATTCGGGTTGCTTCCTGCTTTGAGAAGCAGACGTGTGACTCCGCCATGTCCACCCCGACTGGCCAGGTGGAGGGGTGTATATTTTCCGATTCTTGTTTTCGTATCTAGTGCTGCACCAGATGAGATCAATAGCTCGATCACCTTCTGGTGACCCCGCTCTGCAGCCCAGTGCAAAGCCGTCATGCCATCTCCGGCAGCTGCATTCGGGTCTGCACCCTGCTTGAGTAGGGATTCAACCGCGCTTGCATCCCCTTGTTGTGCGGCATTAATGAGCGGCACGTCCGACGGGAACGTAGCTGCCGACAGGAGACCCACTACAAACAGAGTTCCAGGCAGATTCAATCGCATACGGGTGCTCATAACCCCCTCTGACTAGCTTCCGAGGTGATCCCCCGTGGGAAGACGAGTGGGAACTCCGCGGTACTATCTCCAAAAGCCCTCATGTCATCGTGCCCAATCCCCTGCATAAGGCTTAGCAAGACGTTAGCCATTGGTGTGCCTTCGGGTGTCTTCAGATGGAGATTCCCTTCGAGTGCACCGTTAGCATGACCCATGAGTATTAGCGGGCAGCGGCGATGATTGTGGAGGTTGGGATCTCCCATGGGGGACCCCCATACGATTGCTGTTTTTTCGAGTAATGAAGCATCACCTTCCATCGTGTTCTTCATTTTCTCGAGGAAATAGCCTACCTGACTTAGCCGGTAGGTGTTGATCTTGTTGAAGTCGATGATATCCGCGGGGATATTCCCGTGGTGCGATGCCCCGTGGTGTGACTTCGTTGTCCCACTTGTAGGGAAGTTGCGGTTCGATTGGTCAAACCCTGTCTTGAACGTGATGACTCTGGTCAGGTCAGCTTGCAGCGCAAGCAGCTGGAGGTCGAACATCAATTTCATGTGCTCTTCCCAAGAATCTGGGACTCCAGAGGGAGCTTCGGGCATATCCCGTTCCTCTCCGCTTGTATTTCTCTCCTCAACCAGCTGAATCCGACGCTCGATCTCTCGGATGTGATCTAGGTATTCATCCATCGCTAGACGATCTGCTGCGCCCAGTTCCCTTCTAAGCCGGGCTATTTCGGTCGCGATCCAATCAATCATGCTACGATCTGTCCGCCGACGGGCAGCTCGGTCTTCCGGTGTATCACCTGCTCCAAAGAGACGCTCGAAAACTACTCGTGGCTCACGAATCGCAGGGAGCGGCTGGTTGGGTGAGGCCCAAGAAAGCGAGGTTGTGTATGCACAGTGATAGTTGTAAGCACAACCGCCACCTCTATCGATTGATTCGGTGCAGAGTTCAAGGGATGGCAGCGCCGTATCCCGGCCGAAGCGACGAGCATGCAACTGATCAAGTGAGGTTCCGAGATAAAGGTCTGAGCCCTGGGTTTGCTTGGGGTGAGCCTGTGTCAGGAATACCGCTGTTGAGCGGTCATGGTCTCCTCCGATCTCCTCTGCTCGGTATGGCTCTGCCATGCGACAGTCCGTATTGCTGACGATCGTCAGGTAGTCCCGAAACTCTTCGAGAGGTGCTAATTGACTCGTCGGCAAGAAATCAAAATCACGACCTGTTTTGGCAGGAGCAAATAGATGCTGAGCATCTCCCCAGGTACTGCCACCTGCACTGCCCATTGATTCTTCAATACAGACTAGTCGTGTGTAGCCCGGATCAGCCCACGGTCGCCCGGCTGGGACCATAGCGTCTAAAAATGGCAGGGCGACTGTCGCGCCCATACCTCGAACGAAAGACCGCCGGGAAATGTGTTTTCCAGTAATGAATTCCATTTTGTTACATCCCCGAGTCGTGTTGTGCTTCGTTTGTCGTCTGTGATCGCATCATTTGGAAAGGGATACTCTCCACAACACCCCTAATGAATGATGACATGCGATAGCTATTAGCCTCAGCTTCCTGGACAATCAACCGAACAGATGGCTGATCATAGTATTCTACCCTTCGGCCTATCGCATAGGCTAGCAAATTTGAGGTAAAGTTGCGTGCCAACGGGATCGGGCGCTTCAAGAGTACGTTCGTAAGTTCGCTAGGGGTGTTTACTGAACTGCCATCGTAAAATGTGCCCCGGGTGTCCAGCGGCATCCCATTCTCACGGATCCGCCATTTACCTGTAACGTCAAAATTATCGAGTGCTAGCCCTATAGGATCCATAAAACGGTGGCAAGCGTTGCACGTTGGGTTGGCTCGATGCAGTTCCATACGTTCCCGCGTTGTCAGCTGCCGACCGTCGGACGAACTCTCCGTCTGGTCGAATGCTGGGATATCCGGAGGGGGAGGGGGAGGAGGGGCACCCATGAGTACTTCCATGACCCATTTCCCTCTAAGAACGGGGGAGGTTCGGTCGGACATAGAAGTCAAAAGGAGCACACTCCCATGTCCCAAAAGCCCTCGACGTGTCTCATCTGGGTACCTGACCCGCCGAAACTCCGAACCAGAAACCCCTGGAATTCCATAGTGCCGGGCAAGGCTTTCATCGACAAAGGTATAATCGGCATTCAAAAGCTCGAGAAGACTCCGGTCCTCTCTTACCAAGTTGTAGAAGAACAGCTCCGTTTCCCGGACCATCGCTTGGCCAAGTTGGCGGTTGAAGTCCGGGTAGAAGTAAGGTTCTGGCTGGTTCTTAGCTGCATCCTGAAGCCGTAGCCACTGATGGGCGAAGCGCGTGGCGAGGGCCTCAGAACGCGGGTCGGTTAACATCCTCTCCACCTGTGCAGCCAGCACTGGAGCCTCTGCGAGTTGTTCCTGCGCTGCTAACTCGAGCAGTTCTTGATCCGGGGATGTGCCCCACAAGAAAAATGATAAGCGGGAAGCCAGGTCAAAATCTCCCAAGCGATAATTTTCCCCGGAAACAGCCTGATTCGGTTCTCGTTCGAGGCGTAAGAGGAAGGCAGGACTGGCCAGGATCGCTTGGAGTGCTGTTCGTATCCCAAGTTCAAAACCGCCTTCTAAAGCAGCACTCGTATAGAAGGACATCGGGCCCTCCAGGTCTGCTGCCGTAGCGGGTCGTCGGTACGCTTCGCTCGCCAACTTCAATATGATTGATTCAGCACACGGTCGTTCTTCATCGGGTGAGGTTGGGCGACAAATGAAGATTTTTTCGCGACTAGGAGTTTCGGATATTCCTCTGGAATTATTAGGTCCCGTGATCATCAGGTCGGTCAGGTGTACCAGAGCTGTGATGCCGTAGTTCGCCCACTGCTGAGCATCTTCACCCCCAACGAATGACCACGCGTGAGGGCTTAGCCGGTCCTCGTACGGTCCCTCTATCCTGCGGATGAATGCTACCGCGACTTTGTGTTGACCCGCCGGTACGAAGATGGGTTCAGTCTCGATCGGGGCGCTTGAGCTTCCATTATTTTCTAGCCCCAGGAGTGCAACTCCTTCGCCGTTAATCGAGAAATCAAGATCCTCTATCCCCATGCCTCTACCAAACAAAGTCTGCACCGAGAACACGTATTCACCATCCGTTGGGAAATCATGAGTCACGACGATCCCACCTCTTGTACCGAATGGCGCTCCCTCAAGTTGATCCCAAGCGTGCTGGGATAGTTCTATCGGATTTGTATACTTCACACTTGAGGGCAGGGCGTCTGGCGTCCCGATTGCCAGCCTACTGATCTCTGTCGCAGCCCTCAAGTATGCCTCGAGCAGGGTAGTTGAAAGTCCTTGGGCCGCCGACATATTATCGAAGTTTCCAAGGTACGTATCCTCTGGTAACCAACGGCCAGCATCTACATTCAGAGCCAAGAGGTCTCGGATCACACGTTCATATTCAGCCCGGTTTAATCTTTGAAATCTACGGGCACCCGGATTTGGCCGGGCAGCAGCAGCGTCATCGATCACTGTTTCGAGGGTCTGGACGAGTGAAAGGAGCGTATCACCTTCTGGTCGACGAGCCCCAGGAGGAGGCATCAGGCCCGCTCTAAGCTTCACGATCATCTTCTCCGCGGTTTCTGCCTGCTGGTCAGCCACTTCAACCGCAAAGGTTTCGAGTGAGAGGTTGCCTGTAAGCCTTTGTTCATTATGACAACGCACGCAGTATTGCTGCACAACATCCGTTAATTCTGGATTCGACGGGTGAGTGAACGAGTGTTCGGTAGCGACCCCTAAAGAAGGTAGATTAGTGCCATCGGGGTGGCTTCCGATCGTCAGCCAAATACCCAGTGCAGCGGCACCGAGAGCTAGTGTCTTCATGCTCTATTCTCCTGAGGGTAGAGGTACCTTAGTGCGTCAACTAACCCTCCCCCATGATCAACAACAAAAAATGTAAGGAACCCAGCGGCACCGAGCCACGGTTGAGTGGACTTTCAGCGGATAAGCTTAGATCTCAACTTCGGGGCCAGCAGATCAAACCCCGATCTAGTAGATCATCAATTTCTTCTCGGATCTGCGAACTATAGTATCCTCCAGTAGAGGGCCTCTTGTTTAAGAGTACCACGTAGTTGACCCCATCACCTCGTTGCCGGGCGAGCGTGTTTGTACCCGATAGGCTGCCGGTATGGTTTCGTCGCCACGTGGAGCTCTCAGTTCCAGTTCGTAGAACACCTATATCGTCTCCCGAAACCTGGTAGATATCCAGGAACTCCAGAATTGCCCTAGTCGACGCCACCAATCCACCAAACGAAATCATGCTTTCAAGATCCCAGCCTCCGTATGGAGTCTTCACCTGTGGCCCGGAGGGATCGAATACGTTTTTACTCATAGCCTCAGAGTCATACCAGGGTTCGCGAGAACTTTGATTCTCAGGGAATGTTCTTCCTTGAATAAGTTCTCCACGTGCGACTCCGATTGGATCGAACACGTTCTCCAGCACGTAGGTTAGGTGATCCGTGCCAGACACTTCTTCAACTACTAGCCCGAGTACTAGGTAGCCGATATTTGAGTATGCTCTCTCCGACCCCGGCTGAAATTGGAGTGGTTGGCCTAACACATATCGAGCAGTATTAACCCTCCCTGGGGGACTTGGGACCTCCATAGCCTCAGCGATACGGATTTCTCTGAATGCTAGATCACCCACCACGTCGCGATCCCAACCACCACGATGGAGCAAGAGGTGGCGAACTGTCACCTGCAACAAAAGTGTGTCACCCAAGGATCGGAAGGGTTCAAGACTTAGAATGCCTCCTTCAGGTTGGCCGAGATCGAAGACGTAATCATCCAAATCCAAAAGTTCTTCATTTTCTAGCTTTCTAATTGCAGCCCCTGTAATGGGCTTGGTGACGCTTGCCAAGCGCATCATTACATCCTGGGGTAGAACGGTTTGTTGAGCCTCATCTTTCCAGCCGAAACTCTTCTCATAGACGATCCTATTGTTCTTCATCACCCCGAGAGCGCCAGCGTTAATATTTCTCGCGGCCATGAATTGGCCCATGATCGAGTCAAAATGTTCAAAATTTGGACAAAGATCGGTCACTGCCACCGGCGCGGATGTCTCTGTGCACCGGCTCAAGGCCAGGACCAAAATCACTGGCAGCAGAAGTTTTTGAGAGCTGTAACTCATATGTCGGACTCCCAGAAGTCCGAGATAAGTCGAATCTTATCGACTTTAGATTCGTCCAGAACGACTCTTCAGTCCAGATTGGATCCTGGATCTACCAAGGAAACAGTGCTGTGACCAGTTCAGTGAAGAAGATCGTACTAGGGGGCTTAATAACTGGGTTCGGTACCGGTCTTGGCTGGTCAGTCTTGGTGTATGTTCTCTCTTATGACCAGCTATTCAATGGCCGAGAGTTCGCGCTGTCCCTAATTCTGCCATTACTGGTGGGTCTGGCTGCTTGGAAAAGGGTAGGGGTTCAGCGGCGGGTTCTTTTGCCGATTGCCTGTCTTACCTTGGTCATACCTCTGTTTGGGCTAGGAATAGGTGGCGCGAATATTCTGCAAATGACAATTGCTGGTGCGCTCGGGGGTATCTTCTGGGCGAGCCCTTTCGTGCTCTATACTCTTGTGAAGAGGTACCTGTAGAGGTGGCACGGAGACTGAAGCTCTCTGCTGCTAGGGTGGATTGGTTCGGAGATCGCATACCGGGAAATGCTTGTCTCTCTTAGCTTTTTGGCCACAGGGCGCTTAGCTCAGCCTGGTTAGAGCACCTGCCTTACAAGCAGGGGGTCGCTGGTTCGA
>DCAZ01000147.1:19006-19345 GCA_002313925.1 Gemmatimonadales bacterium UBA1120 | reverse complement strand
CACTTCACTCGGAAACGGGTACCAGTCAGCGGTCATACCATCTCTGGAAGTTACCGCTCTTAGGGATAGAACATTTTCGTATGTTCGAGCATCTCCCATCACACCCACAGACTGAACCGGCAACAGGATGGCAAACGCTTGCCAAATTTCATCATAAAGACCAGCTAATCGGATTTCTTCGAGATAGATCGCATCCGCCTCCCTCAAAATATCGAGACGTTCCTCTGTAACTTCACCGAGAATACGGATCGCCAGGCCAGGACCTGGGAAGGGATGTCGCCCTACAAATTCTTCAGAAAGACCCAATTCGCGACCGACTTGTCGGACCTCATCCTTAAA
>DCAZ01000147.1:5413-18629 GCA_002313925.1 Gemmatimonadales bacterium UBA1120 | reverse complement strand
CCCACATTGTGATGGCTCTTGATCGTAACTGAGGGGCCGCCTACAGAAACTGATTCTATGACATCGGGATACAGGGTCCCCTGCACAAGGAAAGTGGCTTCAGTACCCTCTCGGCGAGCCGTATTTTCGAACACTTGGATAAACCGATTTCCGATAGCTCGCCGCTTTTCTTCAGGATCAACAACCCCGGAAAGGTCATCTAAAAACGGTCCAGAAGCTTCCTCAACCACAAGTTTCATTTTGTGATGTGTTCGGAACATGAGCTCTACTTCTTCACGCTCTTGCTTACGCAGCAATCCATGATCCACGAAGATACAGGTCAGTCGATCTCCGATGGCTCGATGCACGAGAACTGCTGCCACTGAAGAATCAACGCCCCCAGACAGACCGCAAATCACTGTGGCTTCACCAACCTGTTGACGAATCCGCGCCACGGTATCGTCGATGAAAGCCCCAGCTGTCCACGTTGGGCGACACTTGGCAACCTTGAAAAGGAAATTCGAGAGAATCTCATCACCTCGATCGGTGTGTGCCACTTCAGGATGGAACTGGACTGCGTAGATCGGGCGGTCTATCGCGCGGAAAGCCGCAACATGAAGTGTGTCAGTAGAGGCTAGGCTTTCGTAGCCGGAAGGAGGTTCATCCACATGGTCTCCGTGAGAGCACCATACAGTTGTTGTTTTCCCCTGATGGAAGCCTTCGAATATTCCGTCAGTTACTTGAACCTGAAGCTCAGCACGTCCGTATTCCCGTTTCCCCTGTTCAACTCTAGCTCCTTCAAGATGGGCAATGAGGTGGAAGCCGTAACAAATCCCTAGAATCGGTATACCTGCTTCCAAAAGCCCAATATCTGCAGTCGGTACATCCTCATCATAAACAGACGCAGGCCCTCCACTCAAAATTACGGCAGCCGGGTCCCAGGCCTTAATCCATTCAAGAGATTTATCAGGGGAATGGATCTCACAATACACGGATTCTTCTCGAATCCTACGAGCAATCAATTGTGTGAATTGGGAACCGAAATCAAGAATCAGGACTCGATCATGCGCTTGGTTCATTGCTCTCCTTTAGCCAAATCATCAAAGGAAAGACGTACTCAGTAAGCTCTGGCCCAAACCACCTCCGTAACAGAATCCGTATCACCTGAGACACACTTTCTAGGAGAACTCTCAGAGAGAAACTCTTCGCCAGGAAGAACACGAATAGTTGCCTTTAACTGCTCCTTTACCGTGTCCTCTACAGCGGGATCTCCACTCCATCCTGTGTACACGAAACCCGCCCCTGAATCGAACGCTTCTTTAAGCTCACCAAAACTATTCACACCACGTACCGTGCTGTCGTCACGCCTCGTTCGGGCAGCTTCAAGTAAATCGTCCTGGAAATACTCGAGCTTCTCTGGAAGTTTCGTGATGGCTTCGGTTTCGGGAAGAAAAGCTTTCCGATTTTCTCCTTCAGGTGTTAGCCGACGCACGAGTGCAAGCTGTTCATTCTGGAGATCCTTGGGCCCTATTTCCACGCGAAATGGCACGCCCTTTCGCTCCCACTCAAAGTACTTCGCCCCTGGTGAGAGATTGTCACGACTATCGATCTTTGCCCTAACTCCCAGCTTCTTTAATCGACCGAGCACTTCATCGGCTTTCTCTAGCACCCCCGACGTCTCTTCACCTGCTAGTATAGGAATGATCACTACCTGAGTCGGGGCAAGACGTGGAGGGATAACTAGCCCGCTATCATCCCCATGAGTCATCACCACCCCACCGATTAAGCGAGTGGAGACCCCCCAAGATGTATTCCAAGCGTATTCCTCCGTACCATCCTTTGATTGGAATGTTAGTTCGAATTGCTTTGAAAAATTCTGACCAAGAAAGTGCGATGTACCTGCCTGTAGTGCCTTTTTGTCCTTCATTAAAGCTTCGCAAGAATAGCTATTTACCGCTCCAGCGAATTTCTCTGAATCAGACTTCAAGCCAGTGATTGGAGGCATCGCCAACCACTCGTCCATGAACTTTCGGTACAATTCGAGTATCAGAAGCGTTTCTTCCTCAGCTTCACCTGCGGTCGCGTGCGCGGTATGTCCTTCCTGCCATAGAAATTCAGATGTGCGGAGAAAGAGACGAGTCCTCATTTCCCAGCGTATGACATTAGCCCACTGGTTCAGAAGCACAGGTAGGTCTCGATAGCTCTGGACCCACTTTGCATACATCGAATAGATAATCGTCTCTGAAGTGGGCCGCACGACATAGGGCTCTTCCAACTCCTTACCTCCTGCCCTTGTTACAATCGCCAATTCCGGAGCAAATCCTTCTATATGCTCTTTCTCTCTCTCAATGAAGCTCATGGGAATCAGAAGCGGAAAATATGCATTCTCATGACCCGTTTCCTTGAACATGGTATTGAGTGCACTCTGCATATGCTCCCAAATCCCATAACCCCAAGGCCTGATCACCATGCTCCCACGTACCGGAGAGTGATCCGCCAATTCGGCCCTTAGAACTACTTCATTGTACCAAGCCGAGAAGTCCTCACTCTGTGATGTCAGTTGCTTATCGTTACCCATCTTTCTCTTTGGTCTTCAGTTTCGATATCACGGTTGATGTGCTCCCACCTTTCCCCGACCGAAGGATCACGATCAGCCCAGGAACAGCTAAAAGAAGCATCGATAGACCGATCCAGGTTAACCGGAAAGAAACCTTCAACTGCGCAGCAATCAACCAGGACACCAGAGCTCCACCAAGGACGGCGATTAGTCCTGCACCACCCAGAATCACCCACTCCAAGACGTTGAGGCGACGGATAGCTCGCGCGGCTACTTCCTGGATCACTCTCACATCTTCTTGATCGGTTCCATTCGCTTGATTCACACGAGGTCCGAGAGCACGACCTCCCGCTCCTCCCCTGATGTCATATCTCTAGCAATGAAACAGCCCCTCTCTAGCTCGCCTGGGCCTATAATAAGAACGACGGATGCACCCTCACGCCCTGCAACCTTCATCTGCTTCAATAAAGACTGATCACGTAAAGAATAAGCGACGCTCTTGCCGGACTCACGCAGGGCCTGAGCAATCCTCAATGCCTCCGGGCGCTCCTGTGCTGAGACGACAACGACAAAGTAATCGAGTTCTCTTTGGAACGTTGGAACGAGTCCACGATCAGCAAGGAGTTCGCCTAGTACTACGTCACCCATCCCGAATCCGGTCGCAGGAAGTGGTTCCCCTCCGACAAGTTCAAGCAGCCGATCGTAACGCCCTCCACCGCAAATCGCTCGGAGTTCTCCCTTCCGGTCAAAAAGTTCGAAGACAACTCCGGTATAGTATGCTAGGCCTCGTACGATCTTTAGATCGACCTCCACATATTCACCCAAGCCCATCGTACCTAGTCTTGCTACGAATTCACGGAATGATGTAATCCGCTCCGAGACCCGGCTGTCGGAGAGAACGTGTGCGTCAAGGTCTTCGAGTGAGGGGGCAAGAAATACCGCAAGAACTTGTTTTGCCAGATCGTCCGAAAAACCCACATCTGTTACAAGCTTCTCTTGCACAGCCGCTTCCGGTGTTCTTCCTAGCTTATCGGCTATAGCAAGGGTACCAGCGACTGCACCTTCAGGTACCCCTAATACCTCGAGAAGTATTTGTACTAGTCCTCGATCCGATACTCGAGCGACAAAATCTTCAGATGTCAGACCAAGCTCACGAAGCCCATCAATTGCAACTGCAAGAATCTCAGCATCAGCAGCTAAGCCAGCCTCTCCAACAACATCCACATTCCACTGGAAGTGTTCCTTTAGTCGGCCGCGTTGTTGTCGCTCGTACCGGAACAGTTGTGGGAGACTAAACCAACGGATCGGCTTACTCATCCCCCTGCTCCTCGCCCCTAGAATGCGAGCGAGTGACGGTGTCATCTCTGGCCTCAAGGATACCTCTCGGTCACCCTTGTCCGTAAAGGAGTAAAGCTGGTTAACAATTTCATCACCGCTCTTCTGAACGTATAACTCAATCGGTTCGAGAGGAGGGCCATCATACTCCAGGAAACCATAGCGATGAGCTACCCGGCGCCAGGCCTCACAAATATGAGCCCGGAGTGCGAATTCTTCCGGTGGGAAGTCTCGGAACCCCGGAAGTCTCGGAAATACTGAATTAGCCATGGTGGCGCGCAATTTAGGAGGCCAGTCCAGATCTACAATGGGGTAGCAACAGTGAATTGAGGAGTCCAGTTCAACATGACTCACCTCTCAGTGGTTCCCTTTTGAGAATCTTAAGGGCACTTCCTACGGTGTGCACCGACCCCGTAACAAGCACAGTGCCCTGCCCTGCGTCACTCCGAGCTTGTATCAGTGCTTGTTCGAAATCTTCCTCAATTCGAAGTTGCGCGATCTTCTCCAGGGTCTGGAACGCATTCTCTGGTTTCCAACGACGGTCCAGAGGCGCAGAGGGAGGTTGGGTCAAGAGTGCCGAATCCATTCGAGAGAAGAGGGGGGAAAGCATGCTACTCCAATCTTTGTCGCCCAAGACCGCAACCAAAGCAACAAGCGGACGCGGAAGATCAAGACTGTCGATGGTATCAATAAGGGAATCCATCCCCGCCACATTATGCGCCACGTCAAAGAACCACACTCGTCCATCAATGACTTCAATCTGATTCCTCCCGTGATGCTCAACAGTAGCAATCCCCGCTCTTAATGTCTCTAACTCAGGTCGTAGATCCTCAGGCATATGCTGAAACATTTCGACCACCAGGGCAGCGTTGGTCGCCTGGTGGCGTCCGACAAGGGGTGTCTCAATCTCAATCTGTCCCCAAGCATTCGTCTCCAGAGTGAAACGAGTTCGATCAGGACTGACTCCAATTCTATCGGGGGCAGGTTCAGTTGCCTTCAGGCAGAGAGATCCTACATCCCTTGTCACTTCACGGAATATTTCTAGTAAGCCTTTGTCAGATTCTGTTGTTACGAGCGGGATACCTGGCTTCACAATACCCAGTTTTTCCCGCGCTATCCCTATTAATGAATTACCTAGGTAGTCTGAATGATCGAGTGCTACATTGGTGATCGCGGTAATCTCAGGGGAAATGACATTGGTAGCGTCAAGGCGCCCTCCCAACCCAACTTCGATCACTGCAACCTCGACATCCTCACGTTCAAAAGCGTACAACCCAAGTACTGTGGCTGCCTCAAAGAAGGTGAGTCCGCAGATTTCGGGAACATTCATTAGCTCTTCAGCAAGACCCAACGCTCGATCTTGAGTCAAGGGATTACCAGCGACACGAATCCGTTCTCTGAACGAACACAGGTGAGGTGAGGTGTAGCAACCAGTGCGAAAGCCAGCCGTCTCAAGGACTGCTGCTAAAGTGGATGTAACGGAACCTTTTCCATTAGTGCCGCCTACATGGATGGTGCGGTAACTTCGATGGGGGTCACCCAAACTCTTCAGGGCCTTTTCAGTTCTCTCAAGCCCCCAACGAACACCAGAGGCAAGCGACGGGAACAGGCGATCAGTTAGATCGTCAAGAAAAAAGCCGCCGTCTAGCCTAGCCTGAAGTTCTTGGGCGCCGGCTATTCCGTCCACCCAACTCGTTGATGTCTGAGGATCACGGCGATGGTTTCCTTAAGGTCACGTCGGTCTACCACCAGGTCTATCATCCCGTGTTCCAATTGAAACTCTGAGCTTTGAAACCCCTTGGGGAGTTCCTGCTTGATTGTCTCCTCGATCACCCTCGGCCCAGTGAAGCCAATGAGGGCATTTGGCTCGGCCAGGTTCACATCCCCAAGCATTGAGTGGGATGCAGTGGTTCCACCAGTTGTGGGGTTTGTTAAGACTGAGATAAACGGAAGGGATGCCTCATGCAGCCTCGCTAGTACTGTGGAAGTCTTAGCCATTTGCATCAACGAGTAGATGCCTTCCTGCATGCGGGCGCCACCTGATTGGCTTACGATGATAACGGGTACACTTCGCTGAAGAGCTAACCGACATGCTCTCGCAATTTTTTCTCCGACGACTGATCCCATCGAACCTCCGATGAAGGAAAAATCCATTGCCGCAATTGCGATTTCAATTCCATCAAGTCGTCCGGCTGCAGTCACCACAGCCTCACTTTTTCCAGCTGACTCTGCTGTCGCAATTCGGTTCACATAGGGTTTAACGTCCACGAATTCCAAGGGATCACTAGCTCTAAGGTTTCCATCGAGTTCTTCAAAACTCCCTGGATCCAAAAGAATGCTTAAGTAGCCCTCAGCCGATATCCTGAGGTGGTAACCACACGACTCACAAACGCTGAAATTCCTTGCGAGTCGCTCTCGATAGAGCACCTCTCCACAGCCCGGACATTGCTCAAAAATGTCCGCAGGCACATCTCTCTTCTTTTGAGCCTTAAGAGGCTTCTTCTCCTTACTGAACCAAGCCATCAAAACTGTCTGTGGGTGGATGTGAGTGGGCTGGGCAAGTCATACATCATTCGAGTCATTGAGCGTGAATAGGTGAATGCCAGGGATAATCTGTCCGCCTAACCCTCAGTTGCTGATTCCTTTTGTCGATGCAGTCCACATTTATCTAAGCAGCTTGCCTAGCCTTCGTGGGCTACACGAACAGCAATAGCTAAGGAGATCCAACACATTAAAAGGAACGTGCCTCCGTAACTCACAAATGGGAGTGGTATACCGGTGATCGGTACTACACCGACGGTCATGCCAATATTTACGAAGATATGGGCAAGCCAGGCACCGAAGATACCAAGCACTACCAAGCCGGCAAAGGGATCTGGCGTCCGTGTCGCCAGGTGCACCAGACGTCCCAGGATGAAGCAAAAAGCGAGGATCCCGAGCGCAGTGCCGATGAACCCAAGCTCTTCCCCCACAACACTGAAGATAAAGTCAGTATGCTGCTCGGGAAGAAAGTCATACCGCTTTTGAGAACCTAAAGTGAACCCTTGACCCATGACCCCGCCGCTTCCAACTGCGACTTTCGATTGAATGAGCTGGTATCCAGCTCCACGGGGGTCTACTTCCGGGTCAAGAAAAACAAGGATGCGATTTTGTTGATAGATGGCAAGTCGATTCCAGAGGGGTTGAGCTACCGTACCAGCTGCTAGATTAGCAAGAACTACTCCAATAGACTCAAATAGAAGAAGTCGATAGCGGAAGAGATACAGAAAGCCAACTAATACAACCATGTAGCCGGACCACATAATCGTGTCATAGGAAAGCATTAGGCCAAGAACAGGACTGGCTATAAGGAGAAGTAGGATCATTGGGGTACCCGCCCAGAAGAACATCGCGAAAAGGATCCCCCCAAACGCCATCGCGGTACCCAAGTCGGGTTGGAGCATGACGAGTACCAGTGGAAGCCCAACCAAGAGTGTAGGAAGCAGAAGATCCTGAATTGAATTGAGTGGGTCCTTCCTCTGTGATAAGAATCTTGCTAGAAACAGGATGGTCGCAATCTTCGCGACCTCGGATGGTTGGAAACTGAATGATCCAATCTGAATCCAACTTTTCACACCTGCAGCTGTCCCCACCCCTGTCCCGACTACAAGAGTAGATACCAAAAGTAGGATACTGAGCGTATATGAGGGTAGGGCGACCCATTCGATCCAGCGCACCGGGACCCGAACCACAACAATGAACGCTGTCACTGCAAGTACGAACCATGTCCCTTGGCGGATCCATGCATTCTGAGTTACATCGTTTGGGATATGGACAACTCCTGCGGAATAGATCATTGCCACCCCAAAACATGTGAGAGCGAAGACGGCTAGCACCAGGGAAGGTTCCAAGAGCCATTTCGTCAATTGACGCGTCATCGGATAGCACCAATTACGGCAGGATAGCGCTCTTGATACCAGGTTGGCACAGGCCCAATCTGCACATGATCCAAGTACGTTTGTACACTGTCCGTTGGGATACCGTGCTTCCTTCGGAGGTAGTAGTCAGCTGTTTTTGCCATGATGGGGGCAGCTATCGCGGAGCCACTCTCCCCATATTCCACGATCACTACCACCACAATGCCCGGAGGTCCACCGAAAGGGCCGGCCATTCCAGCGAACCAAGCATGTGGCTCAGCGAGGCCGGCCTGACTCAGTCCGTGCTCAGCGGTACCCGTCTTGCCTAGAATTTCCCAATGTTCGAGCGCTGTACCAAAGTGGGCGGTACCACCTGGGGCTGTGACCTTCCTCAACCCCTCACGGAGGGCCTCCATGTGGTCAGGATCTAGATCAAGGGCCCATGTGTCCTCAATTTCCAGATCACGAGCCAGAACGGGGGTCGGGGCGGATCCATCTCTAGCAAGTGCAAGATAGAACTGAGCTATCTTAAGAGGTGTTTGGGAATTCGGGCCCTGACCAATTGAAAGCGGGAGGACCTCCCCTTCCCGAGGAGCGTACCCGAACCGCCGCTCCCAAAACTCTCTCTCAGATGGGAAAATTCCCTGACTCTCTTGGGGAAGATCAATACCACACTTTCGGCTGAAGCCAAGTTCCGTGGAGCGCCGCAGAAGTGGATCAAGCCCAATTCTAAGCCCAAGTTGGTAAAAATAGACATCGCAAGAATTACCAATTGCCTCAGCTAAGTTGTTGAACCCATGGCCATCAGGGTCCCAGCACCTGTAGGATCGGTCACCGAAAGTATAGGACCCAGTGCACGGGACAGGCATCTTCTCGTTCGGTGTGATCGCTCCAAGATCCAGGCCAATTCCGGCCACAGCCAATTTCCAGGTCGACGCAGGGGGGTAGAGACCCAGTACAACACGATTGAACAGGGGGTTGCGATTATCAGCGTTGAGGTCCTGCCAAAGTTCGGTTGATATCCCACTCACAAAGTCATTGGGGTCGTATCCTGGGTTAGAATAGAGGGCGAGAATACCCCCGTCTTCTGGGTCCAACGCTATCACGGCCCCGGACAATGATTTGGGAAAGATGTGGTGGATCCACTCCTGCAACTCGATATCAATATTGAGGTGGAGGCTCTCTCCTCCCTCACCGGGGTCCACTCTGAAGGCACCGAAGTCACCTACGATACGCCCACGAGCGTCTACTTCAACGTACTTGAGACCTCTTCTGCCCTGTAGAATCGATTCATATTGCTTCTCCACGCCCGCTTTTCCCACGACCATGCCCTGTTCATAAAGGTCCTGGGAAAAGTCAGTAGATGCTAATTCATCAGCAGTGATTTCTCCGACGTAGCCGAGTACATGAGCCGCTGCCTCACCTCCAAAATACCTGCGCCGCGGTCTCATTTCGATGTAGACTGTCGGGAACTCTGTTCGGCGTTCTTGAAGAGCACTCACCACTGGGAAGTCAGCATCAGAGTCCACCACCAGAGGCTGTCGGCCATAACGCGTAAGGAACGCCAGCAGAGATTCAATACGCTCATCCGAGATCTTCATATACTGGCTCATCTTATTGAGCGTCGCTCGGATAGAGTCTGGTGGCCCAGGTAGAAGTGTTATCGCATAGCCCGGGACATTATCGGCAATGACACGGCCATTCCGATCGTGGATAGTGCCTCGTGGGGCAGGAATTGGGAGCTGGCGAATACGGTTTGACTCCGCTCTCAGTTCCCAAGTATCTGAGCGCAACACTTGAAGTCTGAAGAACGCAACAGTGAGGATACCCATCAAGATCCCCATGGTCAGATATAAACCTCGCGCTCGCTGCCTCCGAGAGTGCGGGTGATACAGGTTCATCTCACTTCTCTCCTGCGCCATCCCATCAATACTATGAGTGGTGTCGCTATAGCTGCAGCGTATACACCCCCTAAGAGACCATTCAGCATCACTTGTTCAAGAAATGGGAGACGGAGAGCCTCACCCGCCATTACCCAATGAAGTAACTCACGAGCCCATTTTCCGAGAATGAAGTACGAAAGCTGAAAACTTAGTGAATCACCCACGAACAGGTTCCGTGTAGTCGCCCCCAGAGCTCCAGTCATCGTCATGGCCACGCTGCTAGCCCCAAATGCCAAGACACTTAGTGAGTCTTCTAGGAGCCCAAATGCAAGCCCAAGTCCAGAGGCCCATCCTATGCCGATTTCTCGCGCAGCCAGAAGTAGCGCAATGGTGAGCATATCCGGTACCACAGGCCCCAGCCCAAGCCCCACGTGCATTATGAAGTGAGCCAAGAAAAGGCATAGAACAACGAGCCATAATCTGATGCTGTGACTCATGGCTCCCTGCGCCCCACGATCTCCTTTTCTACGGTACCTAAAGAATCATCTGACCAAAGCTGATCCACGTTATCGGGCATGCGATTAGTGAAGACGATAACGTGTGTGACAGAACCCGGCTCTACCATCGGCCAAAGTCGATAGGCCTTCCTCCACTGTCCTTGAACTTCCTCAATACCAGCTATACGGCCTATAGGAATCCCTCTCGGAAACACGCCACCGAGCCCACTAGTCACCACCGGTGTATCGTTGGACGCGGTTTCGTAGTACGCAGTCCCGTTGAGCACTAATCGATCCTCTTCCCGGAAGGCTCCTCGCCGATTCTCTACTATACCATATATGCGACCGTCCTGAAGCATCGCACTTACACGGAAATCGGGATGAGTCCAGTCCATACCTACTGAAATTTCTTGTCGTACCTCCAGGATTCTACCCACCAATCCATGTCTGTTCACCACCGGGGCTCCACTTTCAATCCCATCCGCTGACCCGAGCTCCAAAAAAAACATGCTCTCCGATCCAGGACTTCCTGAACGCAATACTGTCGCAGGACGGAAAAAACCCTCACCTCGCTCAGCTAAATCAAGCAAATCCCTAAGGACTCGGTTCTCATCCAAAAGACCAGCCTGGGAGGATAGCGTAGCGGTAAGAGAGTCTAGTTGAGCCCTTAGGATCCCTGCCTCTGCAGCATTTTCCTTAGCGGCAACTATCCATTGCTGAGTCAGGATGAAGGGCCGCAGAGTTGTGACTCGCATCGACCAGGCGATGCTTTGTTGCATATCGGCTGGGATATATGCGGTGACTAATGCCAGGATAAAGAATGAGATTGCGAGTAGATTCTGACGTCGTTGACCCTCAGCGTGCTCCGGCTCAGGCCTGAACGCCACCAAGACTCCTGCCTCCTATTGGGTTAGAACAGTACGATAGTGGTGGAGATCATCGAGGATCCGTCCTGCACCTCGCACCACACACGTTAGCGGTTCTTCATCCACATGGATTGGGAGGTTAGTCTCGTGCTGCAATAACCGATCCAGTCCTCGAATCAGTGCGCCACCACCGGTCATCACGATCCCGCGGTCCACAATGTCTGCGGAGAGTTCAGGTGGAGTAATTTCGAGCGCCCGACGCACGGCCTCGACAATCGCCTGAATTGGCTCTTGTATGCACTCTCGAACTTCCTGCGAGTGGACGGTCACAGTCTTTGGGATACCAGATACCAGGTCCCTGCCCTTTACCTCCATCTCTCGCTCTTCACCAACATCAAACGCTGACCCAATCTGGATCTTGATGGCCTCCGCTGTCGGCTCACCGATAAGCAGATTGTAGTTCTTCCGAAGAAATGTGACGATCGCCGCGTCAAGTTCGTCTCCCCCGACCCGGATTGATGTGTTAGAGACAATTCCTGACAGCGCGATGACCGCAATCTCCGTAGTACCTCCACCAATATCGATAACCATATTCCCAGTTGGTGTTTCCACCGGAAGACCCACCCCTATAGCCGCCCCCATTGGCTCATCCACCATGTATACAACCTTCGCTCCAGCTGACATAGCCGATGACCGGACTGCCCTACGCTCAAGCTCAGTAATCCCGGACGGAACACCTATGACTACGCGAGGCTTGATCCGAAAGATTCGTTTATGTGTGACCTGAACTAGGAAGTGCCGAAGCATCATCTCTGTTACGTCTACATCAGCGATTACCCCGTCCTTTAAAGGACGAATCGCTTCGATCCCTTCCGGTGTACGCCCGAGCATGCGCTTGGCCTCGAGCCCTATGCCCATGATTCTGCTGCTTCCCTTTTCAACTGCCACCACAGATGGTTCGTTGAGTACAATGCCCTCGCCCTTCACGTAGACCAACGTATTTGCAGTGCCGAGGTCGACAGCGATGTCATTCACCGGGACTAGACGTCCCGAGCTAAACCAACTAGCTAGTCCAGACAACAGTTCAGTCGACATTCCAAGGTCATGGGGGCAATCTTCGGGATTTTTGGGCGTCTTACACTGCTCAAAGGGCTTGAGAACATACGTTTACACACTACCAGAAGCCAGTATCCAAGACGTATCGGGATGATATCCTATGGTACCTAATCAGTTCCAGTACTTCCGAAGCCACTTTCTCCCCGGTCCGTATTGCTAAGTTCTTCCACCTCTGCCACTTCCGGGCTTTGAAATAGCGAGAAGACCAGCTGAGCCACACGCTCGCCCCTGATTAACGTAACCTGCTCCGATCCGAGATTTTGGATAATAATCTTGACTTCACCTCTGTAATCTGGATCAATAGTACCCGGACTATTTGGCAGAGTGATCCCATAGTTCAGCGCCAAGCCCGAACGCGGACGTACCTGGCATTCCATTCCTTCGGGTAGCTCCATAATCAACCCGGTACTTATTAAACGAATCTCCCCCGGGTCTAGCACTACCTTAGCTTCAGCGGATCGTATGTCATAACCGGCGGCCTGCGGTGTCGCTCGTGCTGGTAATGGGAGATCCGGATTGGACGGAAGCCTTTGGAATTGGACCTTTAATTCTTGAGTCACACCTGAGCCGAACCCATCAATAAGTCATTGACATCATGGCATTCCATCCCGAAAGCATCTGCAACGCCCTGACAAGTAACCTGACCGTGGACGATGTTCACTCCTGCTTTCAAGGCTGAATCCAGCAAACAAGCTTGCTCCCATCCCTTTTCAGCAAGCGCGAGTGCATACGGGAGAGTTGAATTGGTCAGAGCAAGGGTGCTTGTTCGCGGGACTCCTCCGGGCATATTCGCCACCCCATAATGCATAATCTCATCAACCAAATAAACCGGGTCCTGATGCGTAGTTGGCCTGATCGTCTCTACACACCCACCCTGATCCACAGCAACATCCACGATCACCGTCCCGGGACGCATCAAAGCCAAATCTTCACGATTGATCAATCTCGGGGCCTTCGCTCCTGGAATCAGCACGGCACCGATAATTAAGTCAGCGTCTTGGACTTGTTTGCGAATGGCATATCGCGTACTGAAGAGCACTTGGACGTTCGCAGGCATGACATCATCCAGGTAACGCAGCCGCTCGAG
>DCAZ01000147.1:1152-5024 GCA_002313925.1 Gemmatimonadales bacterium UBA1120 | reverse complement strand
GTGCCGACAACTCCACCACCCAAAATCAGAACTTTGCCCGGTAGTACCCCGGGTACTCCACCCAGTAAAACCCCCAACCCACCTTGCGGCTTCTCCAGGTATTTTGCTCCCTCCTGGACCGCCATGCGCCCTGCCACTTCACTCATTGGGGTTAGTAGAGGCAATTCTCCACTAGATAGTTTGACAGTTTCATAGGCAATCGCCACCACACCTGCTTCTAAACATGCTCTGGTTAGGCTTTCATCAGCTGCAAAATGAAAGTAGGTAAAAATCACCTGACCATCTCTCATGTGCGGTAACTCTTGGTGTATAGGCTCCTTGACTTTCATAATTATGTCAGCCTGAGCCCAAACTTCTTCCGCTGTATCGAGCAGTCCCACTCCTACTTCTGCATAGAAATCGTCAGTGAAGCCGCTTCCTAAGCCGGCACCACGCTCCATGACGACGTTATGTCCATCTTGAGAAAGCATCTCTGCCCCCGCTGGAGTGAGGGCAACACGATATTCGTCAGGTTTGATTTCCTTGGGTACGCCAATCAGCATTTGATTCTCACGGTTCTCAATTCTTTGAAAAATGCTACCTCTAGATTGCCTCTGGCCCCAGACGTAGCACGAAATGATGGTCAGGAGAGTAGTACATTTCAGCCACTCGCTGAATTTCTTCAAAAGATACGGCGTCGATCTTCTCTAAGACTCCATCTAAGCCCACAAATGGCTCTTTGTGCAACGCAAACGAAGCAAGTCGGTGAAGCCTAGAGCCCGGAGATTCCAGAGAAAGCATGACCTGTCCCTTAACCTGTCTCTTAGTCTTATCCAATTCTTCCGCAGTTAAGCCACTTGCTGCAAGTGTCGATAACTCGGTGGATATAGCTTCAATTGCAGCTTGAGCTGTAGTAGGTCGTGTCGCAACGTAGACGCCAGAAATACCGGCAGCACTGTAGAAAGACTGATAAGTATAGATCGAATAACAGAGTCCCATCTTCTCTCTAATTTTCTGGAAAAGTCTGGAACTCATTCCGCCACCCAGGGCCGAAGACAAGAGTGCAAGTGGATATCGATCCGGATGACAATGTCCGGGCACATTTGTCCCAAATACGATGTGCGTCTGAGCAGAAGTACGTGCAACGAACGCATCCCCATGCTTTATCCCCCCTGGTTCCGCAACCGAAGACACGTCATCTACATCTGAAGAGTGGGTGGGGAACAACCGGCTTACCGCCTCAACAAGCTCTTCGTGGCAGAGATTGCCAGCTGCAGCCACAATAAGATTGTTCCCTCGATAAGTTCTTTGGTGTAGCTGCCGGAGCTTGTCGCTTGAAAGCTGTGAGACTGATGTTTTCGTGCCAAGTATTGATCGGCCGTATGGATGTCCCTGCCAAAGTTGATCAGAGTGCATCTCAAAAACCAAGTCATCCGGAGTATCCTGGACTTGGGCTATTTCTTCTAGAATTACCTCTCGCTCCAACTCTAGGTCGTTATCACTCAATAATGGGGCGAGAGTTAGGTCTGCTAGTACATCTAGAGCTTTTCCAAGATGCTCGTCGAGGACCCTCGCCTGATAAGAGGTGTGTTCACGAGTCGTATATGCGTCCAGGAACCCTCCCAAACTCTCTAAGGAGAGTGCAATCTCTGAGGCTGAGCGTCTTTCCGTACCCTTGAACACCATGTGCTCAAGTAAATGGCTCACACCTGAATCAGAATCGGTTTCGTGAGCCGATCCCTGGCGTACCCACACTCCCACGGCAGCTGAACGTACTGAGGGTATATACTCACTGAGAACATGTATGCCACTAGTGAGCCGAGTTTCAAAAATGTGCTCAACATCATCTGAAGAGACAGGGGTCAAGCCTGATGTCGTGCGAGACAAAGTATCCCGATGGGCAAGTAGGTTAATTCCCCCAATACAATTGCCAGGAAGGCTCAGTCTTCAATCACCTCAAGACTGTCTGCGCCTTCATCCCTGACCCCGTCCTCGGAAGTACCCTCTGCCTCCTCCGCAAGGGCAGCCTTTCGAGACAATCTCAACCTTCCTTTTTCATCGATCGAAAGGAGTTTGACTCTCGTAATATCACCTCTTTTTAGCACATCTTCAGTCCGGTCAGTCCGACCCTCTGAGAGTTCTGAGATATGACATAGGCCCTCAGTCCCCGGCATAATTTCAATGAAGGCACCGAAGGTTGTAGTGTTCTTGACTGGACCTTCATAGATACGGCCTATCTCTGGATCTTTAACAATCGCCTCGATCATTTCCCGAGCGCGAGTTCCAGCCTCTCCCGAAACCGCGGCAATCTTAACGAGCCCGCTATCATCAACCTCTATTGTGGCACCTGATTCATCTTGAATCGCTCGAATCGTCTTCCCCTTTGGTCCAATAATCTCACCGATCTTCTCTGGATTGATTTGGATTGACACAATGCGTGGGGCATATGTTGAAAGATCCTCTCGAGCCTCGGATAGGGTCTGGTCCATAAGGTCCAAGATGTGCATCCTGGCCGTGTGAGCACGCTTGAGCGCCTCCTCGAGGATATCCACCGTAAGACCTTCTTCGATCTTGATGTCCATCTGGATCGAGGTCACGCCATCTCGGGTGCCAGCGACCTTGAAGTCCATGTCCCCGAGCGCGTCCTCGAGACCCAGGATGTCGGTCAGGATCGCGACCTTATCACCCTCCTTGATGAGTCCCATCGCGACGCCTGCGGCGGCTGCCTTGATCGGCACGCCGGCATCCATCAGCGAGAGAGACGTGCCACAGACCGATGCCATCGATGACGAACCGTTCGACTCGAGGATCTCCGACACGACGCGAATCGTGTACGGGAAGTCGTCGTACGTCGGCAGGAGCGGCTGCATCGCGCGCTCCGCCAGGTTCCCGTGCCCTTTCTCACGCCGAGACGGTCCGCGGAACGGCTTCGCCTCACCGACGCAGAAGGGCGGGAAGTTGTAGTGGAGCATGAACGACTTGTTGATCTCTTCGCGTGAATCGATCGAATCGATCCGTTGCTCGTCACGTGACGTCCCGAGGGTGACCACGGCGAGAGCCTGCGTCTGCCCGCGGGTGAAGAGCGCTGATCCGTGCGTGCGCGGGAGCACTCCGACCTCCGACGTAATCTGGCGAACCTCATCCAAACCACGACCATCAGCGCGCTCGCCCTTGTCCAGGATCTGACGGCGCATGGTGCGCTTCTCGATCCCCCTGAGGATCTCGCCAATGTCCTTCTTCTGATCCGCGTAGGCCTCATCCTCCGCCGTCAGCGTGGCGATGACATTTTCGGTCACCGCGGCCATCGCCTGATTGCGCTCCTGTTTGTCGGCAAGGTTGAGCGCCTCGGCGACCCTGGACTCAGCGACGCGCTCCACCTTCGCCCTGAGATCCGCATCGGGCTCGATCGGGCTCCACTCCATATCGGGCACAAGGTGCCCCTCGAGCAGCTCCACCTGCAGCGCGCACAGCTCCTTGATCCCGCCGTGCGCGATGTCGAGCGCCTCGAGAATGTCGGCCTCCGGCACCTCGATAGCGCCGCCCTCGACCATCGTGATGGCATCGGAAGTGCCCGACACAACGATGTCGACGTCCGAGTACTCGAGCTGCTGGAACGTCGGGTTGAGAACCCACGTGTCCTTGATCCGACCGACGCGAACCGATGCTACCGGCGTGTTGAACGGGATCTTGGACATGTTGAGCGCGACCGAGCTGCCGAGCAGCGCGAGCACATCTGCGTCGTTTTCCTGATCGGCCGACAGAATGAAGCACGCGAGCTGTGTCTCGTGCATGAATCCGTCAGGGAACAGCGGCCGAATCGGCCGGTCGATCATGCGGGCCGAGAGAATTTCCTTCTCACCGGGCTGGCCTTCGCGTTTGAAGAAGCCACCCGG
>DCAZ01000147.1:0-837 GCA_002313925.1 Gemmatimonadales bacterium UBA1120 | reverse complement strand
TTCCCTGCCGCATATGTCTTCTCCCGGTACTCTACCGTCAACGGGAAGAAGGGGAGATGCGTCGGTCCGTCTCGGACTGTCGCAGCGCACAGAACAACTGTGTCGCCGTACTGAACCAGGCATGAGCCCTGCGCGAGCTTTGCCATACGGCCTATCTCGAGCGAAAGGGTTCGCCCGGCGAATTGATGCTCAATCCTTTGAATCATTCTGTTTTACTCACTTCGGTTTTACCGGGGGATTTTCCCCCGCTTAGGTTTAAATGCCAAGGGGATGCAAAAGCCGAAGGAGAGAGCGACCGCTGCCAGGGAGCACGCGCTTGCGTGAGCCCGTTCCGCAGCAAATTCGAAGGCCGCCTCCCAGCCGGAGCGTGCAACACCCTCGGAGGGATTAGTGTCGCAGTCCTAGATCAGTAATAAGTTCGCGATATCGTTCGATGTCCGTTTTTCTAAGATACTCCAGAAGGCGGCGCCGGCGCCCTACCATTTTCAGCAGGCCTAGTCGGCTATGGTGATCCTTCTTGTGAGCCTCAAAATGGGTCCGGAGATCATCGATGCGAGCCGTAAGAATCGCCACCTGGACCGGGGCACTTCCACGATCATTTTCGTGGATTTGGTACTTTACAATAATATCTTCTTTGACGATCGCCATTAGCGTCGTGCCTCCGCGAGAGTCTATCGCTTCAAGGGAAGCTTAATTTTCTAGTCGAAAAGCTAGACTGATCTTGCTCTTTCGTCTACTGCACGGCGAGCTGTCTGTACATCCTGTCCCATTTGTGCAATCAGTCGCTGAGGGCTATCGAAGGATACGATCTCTCTGAGGAATTCTACAAATTCTACC
>DCAZ01000040.1:3629-4901 GCA_002313925.1 Gemmatimonadales bacterium UBA1120 | reverse complement strand
CTATCTAGGCATCGGTATCCTAGACGAACCGATCGTGTGTGTGGTGCGAGAGGGCTACATCGTCGAGATGACCGGTGGAGATCAGGCTGATTTCCTACTTGAGCATCTGGACTCTTTCGGTGACCGACATTGCTTTAATGTCGCGGAGCTGGGTGTTGGCTTGAACCCGAATGCACGCCTCACTGGAGAAATGCTTGAAGACGAAGGAGTGATGGGCACGATCCATATCGGTATCGGTACGAGCCACACCCTCGGCGGGGAGATCGTGGCTCCAACGCACTACGACTTGATCATGTGGGAGCCGACCATCACGGTCGATGACCAGATCGTGCAGCGCGATAAGCAGGTGCTGGTTTGAAGGAAGGAGCAAAGATCCTCGTACGTACGTGTGCAGACGTTCAGGCCTCCGAGGACGTGGTGGTCGTGACCGATGCCCGGTGCATGCCGATCGCTCAAGCGCTTGCCGATGAAGCCCGAGAAGTTGGAGCCATCGTGAGTATCGTGATTCCGCCCGAGCGATCTATCGACAATGAAGAACCGGGATCAGCTGTAGCAGCAGCGATTTTAGGTGCTGATGTGGTTTTTCTGCCTGTAACGCTGGCTATGGCACACACACGTGCTGTACGCGAAGCCATCGGTGCAGGGGCTCGAGTACTCTCTATGACCGCTTTCACTGAGCGGATGATGCGTGAAGGCGGCCTATTCACAGATTTCCCAGCACGTCAGCCTCTATGCCAGAGCCTGGCGGCGATGCTTACTCATGGTGAGCACCTGCGTGTGACGAACCCGTCCGGCACCGATCTCAGCATGAGCCTGGTGGGTGTAACCGGGAACAGCCACGCATGTCTGTTGGATGGGCCTGGCTTCTCGGCGGTCCCTAACATTGAAGCCAACTGCGCTCCCACTCAGGGTACAGCCGAAGGTGTGTTCGTTTGTGATGGCAGCATCCCGTACTACGGTGTAGGCACGATCCGTGATCCCGTAACGTTTCGGATCTCAGACGGCTTCGTCACTGACATCTCGGGTGGCGACCAAGCGAAATTTCTCAAGGATCTATTGGCCCGCCAGGAGGACCCGTGGGTCTATAACCTGGCCCAGTTCGCTTTCGGCTTGAATCCGGCTTGTACCGAGTTCACAGGAGAGATGCTCAACGATGAAGGCGTGAACGGAACGGTCCATATCGGTATTGGAACGTCAGCCAACTTGGGTGGGCAGGTGACCGCAAAGACGCACTTCGATGCGATCACTCAGGCTCCGACAGTTTGGATCGAT
>DCAZ01000040.1:0-3292 GCA_002313925.1 Gemmatimonadales bacterium UBA1120 | reverse complement strand
GGTGCTTTCAGCTGGGGAAATCCTTAACTACTGACAGGACTAATTTCAACACCGTTTTACGTGTCCAATGAGGCCACAACTACCCCATGCTCCCTATCTGGTACGAAGAGCGGGCTGCGGAAAAGCAAGAAGAGGAGGATACGTAGTATTTCTAAAGAACAAGTTGCGGATGTTCTTGGGGCAGGGACATCTTCGGGCGTGAAGAAAACCCTGCTATTCCAAGGTATCTTATGACTGACCGCAAGCGTCTGCTGGGGCTCGATCGGTCCATCACCCGACGCGACTTCGTTAACGTGGCAGGAGTCGGCATTGCGGCGTCTGCATTTATGAGTTGTGGGTCCCAAGATTCTATATCTAAAGGCTCACTAGCAGCGGATCCGTGGTCTGATCATTTAGGCCCCGAGTGGTATGGGCCTGGTGGGGTTGGCGATTACGAGCTGTCACATGGGAATACACCGGAAGTTGTTCAGGCAGCGCATCGACTCCGAGACGCTCGTCAACCAGCCTTAACTGAAGCTATCGAGACGGGAGAGCATTTCGATGTCATCATCGTTGGCGGTGGCTTGGCAGGCTTATCTGCCGCTCACCACTTCAAGCGACTCCATCCTTCAGGACGCTGTCTTGTTATAGAGAATCACCCTGTCTTTGGGGGTGAGGCAAAACGGAACGAACTTGAGATTGATGGAGTTCGATTAATGAGTCCTCAAGGCTCGAATGGCTTTGGAGTCACTCCTCCCACGGGCGACCCTGATGACTATTTCACTGCCCTCGGGATACCTCGGGAATTTGAGTATGCTCCCTGGGACGGCGACGTCCGCGTTCCACTGGACAACTACGGCTTTATGCACTGGGTGCAGGACCAGTTTTCAGTAGGTCATTTTTTTAGCGGCCAAGGTGGTGATCGCTGGATCCATAAGTTGTGGGAAAATCCCCTAGAGGCTCCATGGTCGTCCGAGCTTCGCAATGGGTTTGCGAAGTGGCAGAGTGCTCTAGTTCAAGATTACCAGCCTCCGGGCACAGCTACGGAAGATCTCAGTTGGCTCGATCGGATAACCTTGAAGGATTACTACGAGAATCTGTTGGGGCTCCCACCCGAGGTGACTGCATACGTAGACCCAATTCTTGCCAGCATCATTGGGTTAGGGTGCGATGCAGTTTCTGCATGGTGGGGCTATCACTTCGGCTTACCCGGCTTTGAGGTTTCGTCGACATATGACGACTTCACCTTTCATTCGTTTCCGGGGGGCAATACAGGGATCGCTCGATACTTCGTAAAGAATTTAGTCTCGGATGCGATTGAGGGTGGGTTGGACTTAGGTGATGTGATTGGTGGACGGATTGATTTCACCGCGCTTGATCGAGAGGGTGAACCTGCTCGAATTCGATTGGGAGCTTCAGTGATTGATGTGCGCCATGCGGGCGGGCGAGATGCCAACGAGCGCGTTCGTGTAACCTACGTTCATGAGGGTAAGCTTTATGTAACTGAAGCTTCGGGAGTTGTAATGGCTTCGGGAGGGTGGGTGAACCGTTACGTCGTAGCTGATCTACCTAATGAGCATCAGGCCGCCTATGAAACATTCCAACACGCACCGATTCTTGTAGCCAACGTCGGGCTGAGAAATTGGCGTTTCCTTGAGCGGCTCGGGATCGCTGCCTGCATGTACGAGGGTGACCTCGGGTTCTCTTGTAATATTCGACGCCCAATGTATGCCGGTGACCATAGACCGGTCTTCGGTCCTGATCATCCCGCAATCATGACCTTCTACATAACGTTTGAGGAACCAGGCTTGTCTGCGACAGAACAGGGGATTGTTGGTCGTACCGAACTTTTATCTACTCCGTTTATGGAATATGAGCGTCGCTTGCGCGAACAAATGTTCACTCTTTTCGGAGATGCAGGTTTTGACCCTGCAGAGGATATCCAAGGTCTTGTGCTTAACCGTTGGGGTCATGCGTACCTAGCTCCAGGTCCAGGATTTTTCTTTGGTCAAGGTGGGATCTCTGCTCCTCCGGATGTGATCCGCGAGCCGATCGGCCGTATCTCAATCGGCCATTCTGAACTCCGCGGTCACCAAAACTGGACTGGGGCTGCAGCGGAAGGCCGGCGGGCATTAGAGCAGGTGTTAGAAAGGATATCCTAGCTAGGGCAGGGGACCGCAAAGATGCACTTCGATGCGATCATCCAGGTCCCCACAGTTTGGGTCGATGGTGAACCGGTGCTTGCAGATGGAAAAATCCTTCTCAAGGACTGCTCTGTGGTTTGATTTTCGAGTAATCTAAGATTAGGAGAATAACTTTCCGGAGGTGAGTGATGCAGGACATAGAGAGATTCCTGAACCAGTTCGGTGTATTCGGGGACCTGGCTGAAGATCCGCGCTTTCAAGCCCTTGTTCTTGTCGTTCTCAGCGTTGTGGTCGCCAAAGTGGCCGACTTGGTCATCTCCAGGATAATTACTCGCTGGGCGCAAAAAACTACAACTGACCTTGATGATCGCATCGTCGAGATGCTGCATCGCCCCATATTTCTGTTCGTACTCCTCGGGGGTTTGACGCTGGCCGCGGACTTGTTGGCACTAGAAGGTGGCATCAAAACGATCACGTTCGGTGTCTTGGGAACCATGGCTATTCTCATCGGTTCCGGTCTCGCCATGCGCGTGAGTCGATTGGTCCTAGAGACTCTGGGTCACCACCGCGACAGCTTCCAATTTGTCGACGAACGCACACTACCCATGTTTCGCAACTTGTCGAATGTGCTGCTTTTTGGGGCGGCCGCTTACTTTCTGTTCCTGGTTTGGGGCCTGGACGTAACCGCGTGGCTGGCTTCGGCTGGAATCCTCGGTATCGCGGTTGGCTTCGGCGCCAAGGATACCGTCGCAAATTTCTTCGCTGGTGTATTCATCTTGGCTGATTCGCCATACAAGATTGGCGACTTTATCGTTCTCGATACTGGAGAACGGGGACGGGTCACCCACATCGGACTACGCAGCACGCGCCTCCTGACTCGTGACGACATCGAAGTGACAGTACCTAACGCTGTTATGGGCAACACCAAGATCGTTAACGAAACCGGGGGCCCTACCGAGAAGGAACGCATCCGCATCAAAGTCGCGTGTGCTTATGGATCGGATATCGATCGTGTCAAAGAGGTGCTTCTCGAGATCGGCACTGGTCATGAAGGTGTATGCTCGGACCCGGAACCGCGCGTTCGATTTCGCACTTTTGGAGCTTCCGGTCTTGAGTTGCAACTCCTGTGCTGGATTGAAGAGCCTGTTCTACGCGGTCGTATCAGTGAT
>DCAZ01000038.1:79960-80081 GCA_002313925.1 Gemmatimonadales bacterium UBA1120 | reverse complement strand
GACCGCAACGTAGACGGAGCACCACACCGTCAGGCTTGAACTTTTTGCAGAATTCTTTTTGAGTGCTGGGACTCCAAGCGGGTATCACTCGCGTATTGAGCACTGTTGACACCGCTTCCTT
>DCAZ01000038.1:79432-79619 GCA_002313925.1 Gemmatimonadales bacterium UBA1120 | reverse complement strand
GATCAGACAAAGGTTTGTCAGTTCAGGTGATCCAAACCATTCCATTTCAACCTCCTATGAGTGAGGGGATTACTTCTTTCTGTTGCGGTATTGGAGGTAAAGGCTCCCTGCTATTGCCAACCCTCCAATAACCAAAAGCACATCTGTTATCTCCATCCTGCCTCCTATGAGTGATTTGAAATTTTTG
>DCAZ01000038.1:78734-79046 GCA_002313925.1 Gemmatimonadales bacterium UBA1120 | reverse complement strand
GTGTTTATTGATTAGGCGTGACGCACGGCCAAAAAGGGGGGGGCCGGGGGTACGGGGGTTGCATCCACCTTCCCGTGTACGCACGGAGCGTTCCAGCTTCGTTCCAATCTGTGTCCACCTGTACCAGTGCCCACCCCTTCCTCTGGCGATGGGGGGGGGGTATTGGCGACGGAGTCGATTCAAGCTCGAAACGGAGTCCTGTGGCTGACTAATGGCTGACTAGCCAAAATTATGAACCCAAAAGACGAGGCCCCACAAGCGTGTAAATGCTTGTGAGGCTTAGACTTATCCGAGTGCCCCGCCAGGGACTCG
>DCAZ01000038.1:18672-78401 GCA_002313925.1 Gemmatimonadales bacterium UBA1120 | reverse complement strand
CCTACTGATTAAGAGTCAGTTGCTCTACCAGTTGAGCTAGCGGGGCATAGTGGCCAGGTGTGACTGCAGCGGAAAGGTATCCGTGTGCAGAATGCGGTCAATCTTTGCTCAAGCGTGTCTTCTGGATGATTTCATCTAGCCGTTGCAGAAATTTTGAACGGTCGCGCTTTCCGAACTGGGCAGGCCCACCAGTGATCTCACCGGATTCCCTGAGTTCTGCCATAAGTGTCCGAGTGGCGATTGCCTCCCCGATTGTCTCTTCTGTGAACACTCGACCTCTCGAGCTCAATACACTAGCCCCGATTTCTAGACAGCGACCTGCCAAAAGAATGTCCTCGGTTACGACAATCTCAGCTGGGCTAGCCTCTTGGACAATCCGATCGTCTGCAGCATCGAGTCTCCCTTCGTTCTCCACCACAATCAACTCGATCCACGGTTCACTGGGCACCCGCTGCCATCGCTCTGAAACCAATACGACATCTAGTTCGTAACGTTTAGCCACCCGATACACCTCATCCTTGACCGGACAAGAATCTGCATCGACCAAGATTCTCACAAGGTAGACCGGCGCCCCTAGAAGGCGCTTAGACCCGTCAGAGTCTGACCTAGGATAAGGGAGTGCACGTCGTGGGTACCCTCATACGTATAGACCGATTCAAGATTGGCCATGTGCCGCATCGAGTGGTATTCGACAAGGATTCCGTTCGCACCGAGGAGCCGTCGAGCTTCACGTGCTACATTTGCTGCCATATCACAGTTGGCGCGCTTTGAGAGTGATACCTGCTGTGGTGTCATCGTACCTTCATCCTTCATGCGGCCTAGGCGGTAGCACAGAAGCTGGCCCTGGGTGATCCCGGTTAGCATATCAGCGAGGCGCACCTGCTGAATTTGCTTGCCGCCGATTGGGGTTTCGAACATCAAGCGTTCCTTCGAGTAAGAGAGCGCTTCATCGAAGCAAGCCATCGCTGCCCCTACGGCTCCCCACGAAATTCCGTACCGTGCCTGCGTCAGGCACATAAGAGGATTCTTGAGACCCTCGCTTCCACCGGGCAGGACCGCAGTATCAGGTATTTCAACATCCTGCAGGACTAATTCACTAGTGTCGGATGCTAGAAGTGACAGCTTCCCTTCCTGGTCCTTTGCACTAAAGCCTGGTGTGTCCGTCGGCACAACGAAGCCTCTGATACCCTTTACATCGCCAATCTCACCGGTCTGAGCCCAGATGATTGCAACGTCAGCCATCGATCCATTCGTGATCCACATTTTGGCTCCGTTCAAGAGCCAGCCATCTGATGTCTGTTTCGCGGTGGTGATCATCCCTGCAGGGTTTGAACCGTAGTCTGGTTCAGTCAGCCCAAAGCAACCAATCGCTTCACCTGAAGCCAGTTTTGGGAGCCAGTCTGTGCGTTGTTCCTCACTACCAAAAGCGTAGATGGGGTACATCACAAGTGCACCCTGAACTGAAGTAAAGGATCGCACACCGGAATCCCCACGCTCGAGTTCCTGCATGATGATTCCATAAGCCACGTTGTTCAGTTCAGCGCAGCCGTACTGTTCTGGCAGGTTAGCACCAAACACGCCTAGTTCCCCAAGTTCAGGGATGAGTTCGGTCGGAAAGCGACGCTTATGGTACGCCTCTCCGATGACCGGCATCAGCCGCTCCTCTACCCAGTCGCGCACAGTGTCTCTGATCATCCGTTCCTCTTCAGAGAAGAGGGCGTCTAGGTCATAAAAGTCGATGCCTTGGAAGCGGGCCATCGTCTGGATTCCGTTCTGAGAGTGTTAGGTGTCCGATAAGTTTCGGGGTGCGCGGAAATCTAGCTCGTCCTCTGTTAAGGGGTAACGCTCTAGGGGGAACCAAGGGCAGGTGGTGTAGCTTCAACTGCTCGTGCGTTCCGGAATCGCATACCACCATAGATGATCTCTCTAGCGACCTTCGACCCGATCCAAATCGCCGCAGCGATCGTACCAAACCAGCCTCCAATCACCAGATCCGTCGGCTGAATCACAGTCCAAACATAGATCGCAACCCCAACGCCAAATGCGAGCCCCCCTCCCCAACCCCACCAGGAGGCTCGGTTCCGAGCTCTAATCCTGCAACGGTCGCACCAGAGTAACCGATCTAGGTACATCTGATCATGCGCCTCTAGGCAACGAACACACGTAACCTCCTCCGGGTATCGGTCACGCCAAGTTGGGCGGTCGCTCCCCATCTGCCCCCTCTTCGCTCTCTACGCTAAAGCCCCAACAAGGGCATCAGTGTACTCTGTGGTCGACGCACCGCCACCCATATCTGCGGTAAGGGCCTGGCCAGCACGGATCACGTCATCTATGGCAGACCTGATGCGACTACTAACCTCATGCTGACCGATGTGGTCTAGCATTAGACAAGCTGACAAGAGTAGTCCTGTGGGATTCGCGATCCCTTGACCCGCGATATCCGGTGCCGAACCATGCACTGCCTCGAACATTGCGGTATCTGTGCCAATGTTGCCGGCTGGCGCAAAGCCGAGCCCACCGACAAGCCCAGCCATGAGATCAGACAAGATATCTCCGAACATGTTCTCCATAACAAGCACATCAAATCGGTAGGGATCTAGAACAAGATACATCGCAGTAGCATCAATAATACGGTCTTCCCACTCGATGTCAGGGAAATCCTCAGCAACCTTGCGTCCTGCTTCCAAGAATAAGCCTTGGGTGAACTTCAAGATGTTTGCCTTGTGCGCCAGCGTAACCTTTTTCCTTCCGTGGGTTCGGGCATACTCAAATGCGTACCTACATACTCTCTCCGCACCGAATCTCGTGATGATCATTACTGACTCCGCCGCCGCACGGGGATCTCCATGCATCCCGATATGGTGTTCTACACCGACGTAGAGGCCTTCGGTGTTCTCACGAATCAGTACGAGATCTATGTCTTCGTAGCGGCCTCCGGGTACGAGTGTCCTGACTGGACGCACGTTGGCGTAAAGATCGAAGACCTTTCTGAACGCCACGTTGATAGACCGAAAGCCTGAGCCGGAAGGAGTAGTTAGTGGCCCCTTGAGGATGACGCCATTCTGTTCAGCAGAATCCAGAGTTGCCTTTGGTAGTGGATCCCTAACCTCTTTCAGCGCTACAAGACCAGCGATTTGCTCATCGTACTCAAGATCCGCATCAGCTGCCTTCAGAACCGCAAGCACGGCCTGGGTAACTTCCGGACCAATCCCATCTCCGGGGATCACGGTAATAGTTTGCGACATCAGGTCTCAGTTATTCTCAGTGCCCTAACCAGGTTCATAAAGGACCCAGCTCATTTACTGCGCGTGTACCTGGGATTGTAGTTGTATTCCTCCGCGTGGTCTTCACCCCAACGGACAAGATCCTGGAGAAGTGTGACGCGTTGAGTACCATTCACACGTGCTCGGCCCGCAATATTGAGTGCCCTACGCCACTGGATATCACTGAGGGCATCCCTACTCAGGAGTACGTTCGCGACCTCACTCTCTCCAACCATGGTTATAACTCTGACAGCAGCTAGACTCGGATAATCATTCAACAGCTGCTGGGTTTCTTCACTAAAAAGGAAAATATAAGGACCGACTTTCGCCCACAGGGTACCTCCACGCCGGAGCTGTCGTGCAGACTGGCCAACAGTTACCACCGCGACATTGCCTTTAACCTCAGCGCCAAGAGAACCTTCATAAAGGTAGTGAGCTTCAATCTCAGCACTGGAGGGCAAAACCAAATCGACTGGCTCTCCGCACCCTACGAGGGCGAGAGTAAGCAATACCATTAATTCAAGCCGAAACATGATTTCATAGGTCCGTTGTGCGAACGTTATCCTACTACAGATATACCACAGCAATCTTCGGGCCAACAATTCTGCACCGCTCATATCAGACACCATCTCAAGATGTTGGAGACCTCCTTGAAAGGTGTAGTTTTATAAGGTAATCATCGTCTCATCGAAGAGGAGACCTGGGTTGATAAGACGGGTCCAGCCAAGCGTTCTTTCTACAGCAACATTAGGGATTTTGGTTTCTTCTTGTGGCGTTTCTGAGCCTGAGCTTCCACCACACCTCGAATTCTCGCAGCCGGTCCTCGAGCTTGGACTCGAGCGGGCAGGCCAGGTTGAGATCCGTAACACAGGAGGGCAGTCGATCGGTCCAGTCGAACTCATACCGGGTGAGATTCGTGACCTCAATGGGTCAATGGTACCCGGATCACGATTGTCACTGGATCCTGTCGAGATCCCTACTCTCAATCCGGGAGACAAACGTCTTCTCACCCTAGAACTTTCTTTAGATGGATCTATGAACTCAGGTGAGTACGACACTTGGGTGCGCGCTCATGGTCCAGAAGTAAGCGCTTTGCTTTCCGTACGCTTCACAGTTCTTAGCGAATTGGAAACGGCTGTCACGAGTGTGAAGATCCTAGCCCCTTCCTTCGACCCTCGAGCTGGGGATGTGATCAACCTACCCCTAGAAGCTCGCGATACGGCGGGCACCTTACTCCAGGGAGTTCCCGTATACTGGTCAATCCAACCATCGCAAGCCGGATACATTACGAAAAATGGCCGATTTGTCGGCTATAAGACTGGACCAATGTCTGTAATCGCTCAGGCTGGAACGGTCGCGGACACATTGGCACTCGATGTCCTCCATAGAAACATTGACGGTTCATTCATCGTGGCTCGTACCGGCCGTGAGGTCGGACGCTATACCTCGGACCTTTGGCTGCATGGGAATGTCCTGTACAGTGGTACGTGGGGCACACGACAAACCGGAACACAGTCGAGCTTCGGTAACACCCTCAACATTTGGGATATCTCAACCTCTGGAACAACTCTTCAAAACATTGAGAAGAGTTTCTCGATTGAGATTGATGCGAGAGTGGTGAACGATGTCAAAGTCAGGGCAGACGGGGAGTTGGCAATTATCACCCATGAAGGCTCGGATGATGCCCTGAACGGGATCACGATCCTAGACCTCGACAACCCACTAGAGCCGACGGTTGTAAGTCGGTTCACAACTGAATTGGAGTCGGGCGTCCATAATGTCTGGATCGAAGGAGATTACGCGTATCTAGTCGTGGACGGCGTAGGAAACGGACTCCGTATACTCGACGTCTCTAACCCTGAAAATCCGAGTGTTGTGGCTCGTTTCTGGGCCGGCGAAAGCTTCCTTCACGACGTCTACGTACGGGATGGTCTGGCGTTTCTCTCACATTGGAATGCTGGACTGGTAATCCTAGATGTTGGGAACGGCATTGCGGACGGATCGCCCGAAAACCCAGTTGAAGTATCTAGGCTCTCAGAACTCGGTGGACAGACACATAACGCATGGTACTGGCCGGAATCAGGCTACGTCTTCGTCGGTGAGGAAGACTTCGACTCCCCTGGGATTATGCACGTCGTGGATCTACGGAATCTCCTAGAACCCCGAGAGGTGGCCACATTTAGGGTACCCGGTCAGACGCCGCATAACTTCTGGCTTGATGAGGGTAGTGGGACACTCTACCTGGCTTGGTACGGAAACGGAGTTCGAGCACTTGATGTGACTGGTGATCTGTTGGGAGAACTAGATCACCAGGGCCGTGAGATAGCTGGATTCGTCTATAACGGCGGATCTGGTACTTGCAACCGGGGAAGTGGAGATACTTGCAGCTGGGCACCACAGTTTCACGGAGGTCTAGTCTGGGTCTCGGACATGAACGAAGGACTTTTAGGACTCGAGCCGCCGAGGTGATCTATTACCTAGTTAGGGTGACGCTCCGAGTGTTTGTGGGAGTGGTAATCCTGGCCACCGCATGCTCACCTGTTCCTGGGGAACGCCTCCTCATTACCTCGGGGTTCACTGATCAGATCTTTGTACTCGATGCTCACACCGGCCAAGTGACTGATTCTTTGTCACTCGACCGTCGTCCTGGTGAGCATGACGAGCCTCACTCTGTCACAGTCTCACCGGATGGCTCCCATTTCTATGCGACCCTGTCACACGGAGAACCGTCCCTTTGGAAATATGAATCAGACGGACTGCGTTTGGTCGGGAGATTAACCCTACCGGCCAATGGAGCCTCCCGCGTCCGATTGAGTCCTGACGGGTCACTTGCAGCTATTCCTGACTATTGGCTAAGCGGAGGGGGAGTGAAAAGTCGCGTGGCCTTCGTACGGACTGATGACCTGACCGTCCTGGCAAACCCCAAGCTATGCCCAGCACCTCATGATGCGGTCTTCTCACCAAGCGGAGATCGTGTAGCAGTGATTTGTCCGCTCAGTGATGAGTTGGTGATCATAAAAACTGACGGATTTGTTGAAATTAACCGCTCTAAGATCGGAGAGACGGGAGACAGGCCCTTAAATGCGGCCTGGATGGCCGAAGGGAAAAACCTTCTAGTGGCGTTGGCTAATGGGAGCAAACTCCTGGAGCTAGAGATCAGCAAGGAAATTCGTGAAAGCTCTCAAATAATCACCGGTAGGCAGCCAGCTCAGTTAGCAATCGCCCCTGGCGGATCAACCGTAGTTGTCGCAAACAGAGGTTCTGGGTCCGTAACAATTACCACTTCAGACGGTGCTAGGTCTACTGAAATCGATGTACCTGGGCCGCACCCACATGGTGTCGCATTTGGTCAGGACTCAACCGTAGTGTACGTGACTTACGAGGGAGACACACGGACGCTCGGTGGAGTAGTTGCAATCGATGTGCACACTGGAGAAATACTTTGGCGAACTGAAGTAGGGAGTTTTACCCTTGGCGTGGCGGTATTGCCTTAGCCGTCACTTACTTCGCCAGAAACACTGTTGGGTTCATCTCCTGATAACGAGTCCCCCGAGGCCTCCGTCTGGTCTAGTTGAAGTGAGCATGAGTTCACACAGTAGCGCAGGCCAGTCGGCTGTGGACCATCGGGAAAGAGATGGCCGAGGTGACCCCTGCACCTCGAACAATGTACTTCGGTTCTGGTCATAGAAAGCGAATTGTCCGTCTCGGTTTCGACTGCACCGTTGTCGGCTGGTTCATAAAAAGAGGGCCAACCTGTACCCGAATCATATTTCGCAGCAGCTGTGAACAAAGGGGATCCACAGCCTCTACATCGATAGATTCCAGGTTGCTTTTCATCCCAGTACTTTCCCGAAAAGGCCGGTTCAGTATCGTGCTCGCGGAGAACTCTGTACTCCTCACCACTAAGAAACTCTCTCCATTCAGCATCAGTTTTGGGGCTTCCATCATCCATGGTATCCACTCCATAAAAGTGGGCTGGTTTACCCTTTCAGAGATTCGGGGATCCGCCCGAAACAACAGAAAGCTTATGCTGACCATTGACATCAAGCACCTTGGGGCTCCGATTGGCCGGTTCTCCAAGCAAACCAGGAATAAAGAATGAGCGACACTCCACTACGGCCTACGCCCTGGGACGACATCCCTCTGGAAGAGGTCACAGACACCATCAAGCGCCGCCTATTCTCGGGAGAACGCATGATGCTCGCTCACGTGCATCTTGATAAGGGTGCGATCGTGCCCATGCACTCCCATGAGAATGAGCAACTCACATGGATCATTGAGGGGGCCCTGCGTTTCTGGATTGGCGAAGAGGGTTCAGATGACTCCCAAGAGTTTATCGTCTCGGCAGGTGAAACCCTCTACATACCATCGAACGTTCCTCATAAAGCCGAGGCCCTCGAAGACACATTTGATGTAGATGTCTTTTCCCCGCCCCGTCAGGATTGGCTGGACGGCACCGATACTTATTTCGATCGAAAGTGATATGGACTTAGGAATCCAAGGAAAAACAGCACTTGTATGTGGCTCCAGCCAGGGCCTAGGAAGAGCGATGGCCCATGCACTCGCAATGGAGGGAGTACGCCTAGTCATCAACTCCCGCTCAGCCGACAAACTCTCTGATGTTCGGGATGAAATCGTAGAGGCTACAGGGGCAAACGTTGTTAGTATCGCAGCTGATCTCACGGATCCCGAAGGAGTTAATTCACTCATAGCTCAAACTGAAGAAGCTTTTGGGCAGATAGATGTATTGGTCACCAATACTGGGGGACCCCCAGCCGGTCCATTCGAATCGCACTCACCCGAAGTCTGGAAACACGCAATTGCTCAGAACTTCGAGAGCGTCGTGAATCTGGTCCGTGCGGTTTTGCCGGGCATGAAGGAGAGCAAGTGGGGGCGGATCGTGAACGTGACATCAATCTCGGTC
This sequence comes from Gemmatimonadales bacterium UBA1120, assembly GCA_002313925.1. GTDB lineage: Bacteria > Gemmatimonadota > Gemmatimonadetes > Longimicrobiales > Gaopeijiaceae > UBA1142. Next base: position 70,214 of record DCAZ01000038.1, on the reverse strand, counting down.
AAACAACCAGTCGATGGGCTGATCCTATCAAATGCGATTCGGGCAGGAGTTACAGGCTTTGCGAAGACTATCTCAAACGAAGTCGCCCCATTTAATGTGACAGTAAACAATGTCCTCCCCGGATATACCCGAACAGAGAGGCTGATTCACCTAGCAGAAGTCGTAGCAGAGCGTGATGGCGTTAGCTTGGAGGGCGCTTACCAAGGCTGGGAACATGAGATTCCCATGGGTCGCCTCGCGGATCCGGATGAACTAGCTGCGGTTGTGGCCTTCTTGTGTTCCGCGAAAGCGTCTTACGTTACTGGACAATCAATTGCCGTCGATGGCGGCTGGATAAAGGGGCTCGTCTGATGGGTGCCGTTGGATTCCAAGAAGCTGAGTGGATCTGGAAAGATGGTGAGTTTGTCCATTGGGAAAACGCGAACCTACATCTCCTTTCAACAGCCGTTCAGTTTGGCACTTCGGTGTTCGAAGGAGTCCGAGCTTACGAAACCGATAACGGACCAGCACTTTTCAGACTCAACGCCCACATAAGGCGTTTGATGGACTCGGCAAAAATTTACCGGATGGTACCAGAGCATCCAGTGGAGATGATCAAGGCCGCATGTTTAGAAACCGTGAGAAAGAACGAACTCACAAACGGCTACATCAGGCCGATGGTACTGCGTGGTTATGGATCCCCGGGAATCAACCCATTTGGGAGCCCTATAGAAACATTTATCGCAGCATGGCCATGGGGTACCTATCTCGGTGAAGAAGCATTAAAGAATGGTGTAGACGTGTGCGTCTCTTCCTGGCAGCGCGCGCTTCCTAACACGTATCCGTCACGAGCCAAAGCTGGCGGCCATTACCTGAGTGCTCAGCTCATGAAGATGGAAGCTATTGAGAATGGGTACGGAGATGCGATCGCTCTTGGGCCAGATGGACTGGTGAGCGAAGGAAGTGGGATGAACATCTTTTTGGTTCGCGATGGTGTCGTCATTAGTCCGTTCTTGGATGGAACTTCTCTCGCAGGGATTACTCGTGACGCCGTAATCACCATCGCTCGAGACCTCGGGTACGACGTGAGAGAACAGCACATTCCCCGTGAGAGCCTCTATACTGCTGACGAGTTATTCTTCACAGGCACTGCTACCGAAGTCACCCCAATCCGAAGTGTGGATGGGATCTTCATTGGTGAGGGAAAGGCTGGCCCGGTCTCCCTAGACTTACAAGCTCACTTCTGGGAAACTGTGAAGGGGGCTAATGATGACCCTCATGGTTGGCTTACCTATGTGAACGACTGAAGCGCTAGCGCTCTCACATTTTCCTGCCCTACTGAAGGGATGCCACAGCAAGTCCTTCTACCAGTCCGGAATTTCTGCCTCATCTAGCTTCCGCAGTTCTTCACGGAGACGCGCCACGTCCTCATCGCTAGGTTCGGTAACCGGAACATATTCACCAGACACAGTCCCGCCTCTGACGAGCAGCCCCAGTAGCATTCCCGCCCCCAAAATCGCGACTACGGGCAGAAGATAGCCGACCAAGTTGAACCCCTCGAGTGGTGGTGCCAGTAGAACCGTTGTCCCGAAATCAGCTACAAAGCCTGCCTCAACCGCCTCGACTGTCTCTCCACTCTCAAGCGCATCACGGATGCGTTTGGACCAAACAGGCGATACACCACACTGCATCTGGAACTGGCATGAATGTAGGTCTAAGCCACAACCACAGTTGCACTTGAGGTCAGACTCAAGACCGAGAAGTTTGTCCCCTAATTCGCCCTCATGGTAGTGACCTCCGAGGGATGCATTTGGATCAAAGCCCGCGTGCGAAGGGCCAGTTGACTGAGCCCGTACAGGGGCTACAAGAAGCAGCCCCGAAAGGATTAATATCACCGATTTGAGCATCATTTTCCTCATCATTTCTCCGACTGCAGGCCCACTCGCATCTCGAAACATCTTGTCTGCACCCCCCACAACCCTTGGAATCAGTGACCCCGTGCACCTGAATCCGGGCTCCTTGGATCTGGAGCACCGATTCGTTCACCGGTAGTCAAGTCAACACCAATTGAATTAGCAGATCCCTGCCTACCCCCTACTTGAACAATATGGCCCATCTGCTCTAACTGAGACTGTATTTGCGCCGAAATACCATTGGATTCTACCCGTATTCGATCGGGTAACCACTGATGGTGAATTCGTGTAGCAGCTACAGCCTCCGTAATGCTCATTCCGAAATCCACCATATTCAAAATGAGTTGCAGTGTAGTATTGATGATAGTGCGCCCTCCTGGTGTTCCAATGACTGCAACCAGTGCTCCATCCCTAGCCACTATGCTGGGAGACATTGAAGACAGCATACGCTGCTGTGGTCGGGCAAGATTCGCAGCCGTACCGATCAGCCCGCTTTCATTCGTCAGCCCAGGGCCGGCGTTAAAGTCACCCATCTCATTATTCAGCAGAAAGCCGGCCCCTGGGACCACAATTCCAGATCCATAGCCAGATTCTAGGGTATATGTGACCGAAACTGCCATGCCGTCCGCATCAACTACAGAGTAGTGCGTTGTCTCAGGACTCTCAGGAGGCATCTCTACATCCGTCGGATGGGAGACCGATGCACGTTCAGAATCAATATTTCTACGCAACCAAGTCGCGTGCTCCTTACTCGTCAATCGCTGCACAGGGACATCGCTAAAATCAGCATCGGCAAGAAATTGAGCGCGATCCCGATAAGCCCTGCGCATAGCTTCTGCGAGATGGTGAATATACTCAGCACTATTATGGCCCATGCCTGGAAGATCATACGCTTCCAGAATATTGAGCATGGTCACAATGGCGACTCCACCTGAACTCGGTGGCGGCATTGAGATAACGTCGTAACCGCGGTATGTGCCTTGGATCGTAGCGCGCTCTCTTGCTTGGTACCGAGACAAGTCTTCTAAGGTGATCAGCCCTCCCCCACGACGCATCTCAGCCGCTATGAGGCTTGCAGTCTCGCCCTGATAAAACCCATCTCGGCGATCATCCCGAATGCGCTCAAGAGATCTTGCCAGATCAGGCTGACTCCAGCTCTCACCTACTTGGTAGGGTGCGCCACCTTTGGTAAAAGCACTAACAGTAGCTTCGTAAGGGCTCCTGCTCGCGAAACGTGCAATCGAACCTGCTAGAGACTCACTCAATTCAAATCCTTCCCCAGCTAGGTCAATTGCAGGTTGAACCAAATCTGCCCAAGCGGCTACACCATAAAGTCTATTGGCCTTGTCAAAGCCAGCCACGGTTCCCGGAACCCCCACGGCTTTGTATGACCTGTGATGAACCTCAGAAGAGTATTCTCCACTTTCATCGAGCCACATTTCAGGGTGCGAAGCAAGTGGCGCTTTTTCCCTAAAATCAATGGCTGTGGACTGCCCGTTGGGAAAACGAATGACCATAAACCCACCACCGCCAATATTTCCGGCTGTCGGGTGCGTGACGGCAAGTGCGAAGCCAGTAGCGATTGCAGCATCAACCGCATTGCCTCCTGAGGACAGAACGTCCGCCCCAACCTGACTCGCGATCCATTGCTGAGAGGACACCATGCCCTCCTGAGACCGGACCGACTCGACCTGCTGAGTCGAGATCTTGGACGGCGCTAGGGCAAGAGTGACAACGAAAGCGAATAGAATGGTACGCCAACGGATACTTAGCATATCTACCTCGAAGCGGGACACCTGACGGGCATCATGTGCTTGAAGATCCAATCAACGAGCCTTCAGCGCTAGATTGCCGGCAGCCGAGTCACCGGTTACTTCATTGCCCTCCAATACCTGAGGGTGGCCGTGCACAAGATCGAGGTGAGATGACAATCAAGAGACGTGACTTCCTTAAGAAGGCTGGTGCAGGGACGGGATTAGCAGCGCTCGGCGCATGTGGCGGCGGTGAGGGTACAGCCGAAGCAGTTGATGGAGAAGTGAGTGGCCCACGTGTAGAGTGGAGACTGGCTACGAGCTATCCCCCTAGTGTCGATATCCTTTACGGAGCGACGGATCGACTCGCCGAACACGTTTCGGCAGCGACTGGTGGTAACTTCACGATTCGTGTTTATGCACCAGGGGAAATCGTAGGGGCTCTCCAAGTCATGGACAGCGTCATGCAGGGTACGACGCAATGTGGGTTCTCCCCTGGGTATTACTATAGAGGGAAACACCCGGCGTTGGCTTTCGACACTACCGTCCCATTCGGGTTTGATCCGCGCCAGCAAGTATCATGGCTTACCCGCGGAGGTGGGCTCGATCTGATCAATTCGATCTATGCAGACTTCGGTATAATCAGCTTTCCGATGGGGAACACAGCGGGGCAAATGGGTGGCTGGTTCCGTGAACCTGTTGGAGGCCTCTCGGATCTTGCAGGACTCAGAATGAGGATCCCCGGGATTGGCGGCGAAATCATGTCGAGACTCGGCGTCACAGTTCAAGTCCTCGGAGCCCCTGAGATTTACCCGGCACTCGAAAGAGGAGCAATCGATGCCACCGAGTGGGTTGGGCCACATGACGATGAGAAGCTGGGATTTCATCAAATTGCCAAGCATTACTACTACCCTGGTTGGTGGGAGCCTGGCTCCACCGCGAGCCTGATGATCAGCAGAGAAGCCTGGGATGAGCTGCCAACTGCGTACCAAGAAATCATTAAAACCACGTGCGGTGACATACTCTCTTGGACACTGGCTGGGTATGATGAAGCTAATCCCGCTGCACTGCAGCGCTTGACCAGAGACGAGGGCGTCATGCTCCATGAGTTTTCGTCAGAGATCATGGAGGCAGCATGGAGGGAATCAAACGCCTACCTGGAGGAGCAAGCAGCGGCTGATCCTGTATTTCGAACGGTCTTCGAGTCCTTCAGTGCGTTCCGGAACCAAGCGTTTCCCTATTCCGCGGGAAATGAGGGCGCGTACGCGAGGTTTACGTTCCCAAAAATCGAAGTAGGATGAGTGACAGGAACTCCAGAAAGACTGTGCCTACCCCAACCACCTTATCACGTAAGTTCAGTCTCTAATACTCTATAACAGTACCAAGCAGCCGCACTGCGCCAGGGCCGGTAAGGATCGCCGAGTGGTCTGAGTTCTTTTTTGCTCGGATCCTCTGCCATACCCTGCACTCTGGCGTAACCTACCCTCACTGCCAAGTCACCCACCGGCCACACATCCGGACGGTGCAACCGGAACATCAGGTACATATGGGCCGTCCATTCACCGATTCCTTTGACGACGGTCAGCCTGCTCACGATTTCTTCATCAGACCTCATCTCCAGATCGTGTACTTCTAATTCGCCGGACTGAATCTTTTTCGCCAAATCACGAATCGCGCCCAACTTGTTACCCGAAAGCCCGGCACCGCGGAGTGTAGACTCCGACAAGCGCAAAACGTTCTCTGGAGAGACATCACGTCCCACAGCTTCAATGAATCGGCCGTGAATCGTGCGAGCCGCCTTCCCAGCGAGTTGCTGATAACAGATCGCCCTGACCAAGTAAAAGAAGGGCGTGACGTCTGATACGGGCAGATGTATTGATCCGATACGTCTCACCCAAGGGCCGAAGGCTGGGTCCCTTCTAAGCTTTCTGTGTCCGCCGACCCAGACGCGAGCGAGCTCTTCCTCGATCATCTCCGACTGAGCGTTGAAACACTACTTACCCATCCACCATCCTTCCAACTAAAGGATTCTGTCATCTGGAACACCCTCTCCAGTTCGACCGAAAATCCGGACAAACTCACCGAAAAAGAACCCTCGGTGATTGGGTCAGGTGACATAGTCCCCTCAAGACTAGTCCCCGTCTCGGTAAAATAGACGACCGACCCGTCTTGATTGATCTCAAGGGACCCACAGGTCCCAGCATTGGGACCCGATGTAAAACAGTGTTCAAACGTTCCGAACCTCGATTCGGGCACTGTCACCCATATCACTCCAGCAAGAACAACGAGTTGGATTGCAATGAAGGGGACCACACCCTTGTACATCGAGATCGTTGGTATCTCAGGGGGAGTGACACCCCTTAGGTAAAAGAGACTGAACCCGAATGGGGGTGTGAGGAATGATGTCTGGATATTCACCGCAAACACTATTCCAAGCCACACAAGGTCCACACCTAGGAACACGGCCGGCGGCACAATGAGTGGAACAATGATGAATGCGATCTCAAAGAAGTCGATAAAGAACCCGAGTACAAAGACCACTAGGTTCACCACGATGAGGAAGCCCAAGGCTCCCCCCGGGATGCCAGTTAAAGCGCTCTCAATCCAGAGATCCCCCTCCAGGCCACGGAATACGAGAGCAAAGGTGGTTGAGCCAATCAGAAGAAAAACCACCATGATCGTGAGGCGGCTCGTATCCTCCATTGCTAATCTAAGTGCCGACATCGTCAGTGACCGATTGGCCATCGCGAGGAGCATCGCACCCACAGCACCGAGCGCTCCCGCTTCCGTTGGTGTAGCGATCCCAGCAAAAATGCTGCCTAGAACGACAACGATGAGAATCAGCGGCGGGAGAAGTGATAGCACTACCTGCTTGGCCAACTCCATCCCCGTAGAGCGCATGTGTTCCGGTAGAGCTGGAGCAACTTCCTTATTGAAGAAAGCGAGAATGGCAACGTAGGCCGCATACCCTCCGGTGAGGATGAGTCCCGGAACCAATGCAGTGCGGAAGAGGTCCCCAACACTGACACCCATCTGGTCACCAAGTACAATCAGGACGATCGAAGGTGGAATGATCTGCCCCAGTGTACCCGCGGCCGAGATAACCCCAAGGCTGAGTTTCTCATCATACCCGTTACGGAGCATAACGGGGAGCGATATGAGACCCATAGCTGTCACGCTGGCTCCTACCACACCGGTTGCAGCCGCAAGCAGCGCCCCGACAAAGATCACGCCAACGGCGAGACCACCACGAAATCGACCGAATAGAACTCCGATTGTCTCAAGGAGTTGCTCGGCAAGCTTGCTCTTCTCGAGTACCGTACCCATGAAAATAAAGAACGGAACCGCAAGCAGAACTTGGTTCGACATAGTACCGAATGTCCGCTCCGGCAGGGCGTAGAGGAGCACAAGATCGAATTGACCAAAAATCGATGCTAATCCGGCAAATATCAGTGCAGTACCAGCTAGCGCAAATGCCACTGGATACCCGCTGAAGATCATAACAAGGACCCCAATAAACATCGCGGGTCCCCACAGGTTCATGGGCCTACCTCATGCTGCGAGTCGACAGTTGGGGGTTGCTGTTCACCATCACCTCTCAGAATGCTGACCTGCTTCAAGATCTGGCTGTAGCCCTGGCCAACCAGCAGCACGAACGAGAGCAAGATCACCATCTTGATCGGGTACCGCGGGAGGCCACCGGGATCTGGTGACATCTCACGTATGGACCAGGAATTTTGGACTGCAGGCCATGACACGTACAGCATTACAATGCAGAACGGGATGAGAAAAAGAACGTGCCCTATAAGGTCTATCCAAGCCCGTTTCTTGGGGTTGAGCTCCGAATAGAGCACATCCACGCGAACATGTACGTCGTGTCTTAACCCATACGCTGCACCCAGTAGGAAAATCAGGCTAAAAAGGTACCATTGCAGCTCAGTCTGAGGAGTAAGATTGAACGAAAGCCCCAGACCTCTTGAGGAATATCTAAGAACCGCAGTTGCTGCTCCTACGAGCACCATGACCAACGTCAGCCAACGAATCATGGCGCCGATCCTCTCATTGAAGCCATCGATGGCCCTGGCCACTCTACTCAGGATTGACATGGCCGGGATGATGGGCTGCGTTTCAACTATAGGCAATGAGCCTTAGAGAACGTATCCGCCATCAACAGTGATGATCGCTCCGGTGATGTGCCGGGCTGCCTCGGAGCAAAGAAACAGAACCACACCCGCCACATCTCGCGGATCACCCAAACGGCCAAGCGCGGATCTCTCACGAGCATGGTCTAGAATCTCAGGTGACACACCTTCGGTGAGTCTGGTCGTGCGCACATAACCAGGAGCGACAGCATTCACATTAATGTTCTTCGGCCCCAGCTCAACCGCGCTACTGCGAGTTAGGCCGATGAGACCGGCCTTAGACGAAGAATAATTGGAGATGCCGAACTCGGTACGTATTCCATGCACCGATGTGATGTTGACAATCTTCCCATATTCTTGGGCACGCATTGAGGGGGCTACAGCCCTCGTGAAGTGAAAGGCGCCGTCCAAGTTAGTTCGGAGCACAGCTTCCCAGTCATGATCAGTCATAAGCCACATCGGTGCGTCACGTCCGATCCCAGCGTTGTTCACCAAAACATCGATGCCCCCGAGTTCCTCCTCCACCTCCGACACGAAGGAATTGACGTCACTTGATTCCCTTACATCGCAAGAACGGGAAAGCACTTGCACTTCCATCTGTCGTAACTCACTCACTACCTCTTTGGCTTCGCTACGAGATTGACCTCCGTCATCCAGATAACAAAACGCAATATGAGCGCCACAACGCGCGAGTTCCAAGGCAACCGCACGGCCAATCCCACTCGATCCACCTGACACGATTGCAACTTTCCCGGTCAGGCTCTCGACCTGCAGGACAGGCTGGGGTTGGGGTTCTGTCGTGACCTCATCGAGGAGTGCTTCGACGGCGTCGGTGGCCGTCTCCGGGAGTGGAGAATCCGACATAAGACACCCTATCGACTGGAAAGGTTACTGCGCAATGTCAGCAGGAGTTTTGCTCTGTGAGTTTACAGTCACTCAAAGCATTGCGAAGCAATTCTAGGTAAGTAATACGCTATACCATTCTACCGAATATTCACAAGCTCCTAGGCTTCAGGCTGATTCAAGTAGGGTACCACTGATCAGCCATAGCGACCCTCAATATAGTCAGCGGTCTCCTCTTCTTGGGGTGCTAGAAAGATTTGTTCGGTTACACCGTGCTCAACCATTCTGCCCAAGAGCATGAACGCAGTCTCCTCACTCGCTCGTCTTGCTTGGGCCATATTGTGAGTCACAATCAAGATCGTATAGTCTCCGTGCAGTTCCCAGATAAGTTCTTCAAGTGCCGCAGTAGCCTTGGGGTCCAATGCTGAAGTAGGCTCATCCATAAGAATCACGGTTGGCTTGACCGGTAGAAGTCTCGCTATACAAAGCTTCTGCTGCTCTTCAAGGGACAGTCCAATAGCCTCTCGACCAAGCTGATCTTTCACTTCATCCCAAAGCAGAACACGACGGAGCGCATTCTCGACGATTTCGTCCTCTTCCAGTTTATTGAACTTCTCATCGGCGCGGTGGATCCGGTGACCAAAGAGCACGTTATCTCGTATTGACAGGGGGAGAGGGTTAGGACGCTGAAAGACCATCCCTACGTGACGCCGAAGCTGGGACAACTCGACGTCATCACTCAGTATGTCCTGATCAAGGACATGGATCTCCCCTGTCGTGCGCACATAATCACCCAATCGCTCATTGATGCGATTCACAGCGCGGAGAAGTGTCGACTTGCCACACCCCGATGGGCCTATGAGCGCAGTGATTGATCCTCGCTTAACCTGAAGATCAACTTCGAAAAGCGCCTGAAAATCTCCGTACCATAGGCTCACGTTCTGGATGTCGATCGCGAGCGCAGTGGCCTCAACCAAAGCGGCCTTCCAGGTAGTCCAAGGTGCGACGGTCTTTTACTTCACCGTTAAAAAGGGCTTCTGTTTCTCCTACCTCTATCAACTGACCATCCAGGAAGAAAGCAGTGCGATCAGCAAGCCGGCGTGCCTGCTGCACGAGATTTGTCACCAAGATGATAGTGATCTCCTCCTTCAGTTCCTTGAGCACGTCCTCGATACGCATCGTGGTCACCGGATCTACCGCAATGGAGAATTCATCAAGTAGCAAAAGTTCGGGATCTTGGGAAAGTGCCCTCGCAATCGTGAGCCTCTGCTGTTGACCGCCTGAAAGCAGGCTGCCAAGGGCATCAAGACGATCTTTCACCTCATCCCAGAGTGCCGCTCGCATGAGGCACTGCTCCACGATTTCATCGAGGGCACTCTTATCCTTGATTCCTGAGAGCCGCGGAGCTAGTGCGACATTGTCATAAACGCTCAACGGTAGCCCTACAGGTAGGGGGAAAACGACACCAATGTGACGGCGTAATGCGTAGACGTTCTGGATCTTGGAGATATCGTGACCGTCGAATACGATCGAACCATCGACCGTCATATTCTCCTGTAGCATCTCCATCCGATTCAGCGTCCGGAGAAAACTCGTTTTCCCGCTGCCAGCAGGCCCGATAATGCCAAAGATCTCATGCTCATGAACATCTAGAGAAACGCCAGAGAGAGCCCGCTGGCCACCGTATTGGATGTTCAGATCTCTCACGGCAAGTTTCACGTCCGTAGCTACCATTTCTTTTTTCCTCTCAGGTAACTCCGGAACCAGATTGATGCTGCGTTCATGAGTAGAACTAGTGTGATTAACGTGAGAGCCGTTCCGTACTTGAGTTCATCGGGCACACCAGGCACGGCAGTTGAGATCACGAATAAGTGCATTGCCATCGCCATCGTTTGATCAAAGACACTGGTGGGAAGGAATGGGAAAAAGAATGCCGCTCCAGTAAACATGATCGGCGCAGTTTCCCCCGCTGTTCGCGATACTGACAGAATTACACCGGTTAGGATCCCACTTATCGCGTTAGGGAGTACGACTGTTCTAATCGTCTGCCAGCGAGTGGCTCCCATGTTCCAACAAGCTTCTCGAAAGGCCATTGGAACTGCCTGGAGAGACTCGCGAGTAGCGACAATAATCAACGGTAGTGTCATAACTGCGAGCGTGAGACTCGCTGCTAAGATGCTCGTCCCGAATCCGGCGAAGATCACAAAAGCGCCAACCCCAAATAGTGCGTGTACGATTGAGGGCACCCCCGCGAGGTTGATAATCGCGAGGTTGATTCCTCGGGTCAGCCAGTTATCCGGCGCATATTCTGAAAGGTAGATCGCAGCTGCCACGCCCACAGGCACCGAAGCAATCAGTGAGACCGCTACGAGCCACATCGTCCCCACAAGCGCCGGCCAAATACCGCCGGCAGTCATCCCGTCACTAGGATAAGAGAAAAGGAATTCAAAAGAGATCGCTGGCCCCCCCCTAACTAACAGGACTCCAAAAATAATCCCGACGGGCACAACCAGGATCAGAGTCATCAAACCAAAGAGAGCCCTAAAAAGCCACTGAATCCGACGGTTACGCGTGTTGAGCGGGGTCGCCGCAAACATCAAGGACTGCCCAGAAACTCCAACATCCCCTTCAGAATAGGTCACGTTCTCCTCGCCCCCTTAACCACGAGATCTGCTGTAAGGTTGATGATAAACGTCACCACAAAAAGCAGGATTCCCAAAGTAAAAAGAGCTCGGTAATGGTCCGAGCCAACCGGGGCATCACCGAGTTCTGCTGCAATTGTTGCAGTGATTGCGCGCACTGAATCGAATGGGCTCGTCGGGATCTGGATCGCGTTCCCGCTTGCCATGAGCACCGCCATTGTCTCGCCAAAACCCCTACCTACTCCAAGAAGAACTGCCGCGACAAGACCATTCTTGCCTGCCGGAAGTACAACTCTGAAAATCACCTGCCACTTCGTGGCACCCATGGCTTCAGCTGCCTCACGGTAGGTATCCGGAACCGCCCTGAGTGCATCTTCAGCAATCGTTGTCATGATCGGGGCGGCCATTAGCCCGAGGATAATACCTGAGTTGAGAACCCCGATTCCGACCGGGACGTCGAACATGTCAATAATCAGGGGGTTCATGATCGATAGGCCGATGAAGCCCCATACAACCGACGGGATAGCGGCCAAAAGTTCAACCAACACCTTAAGTGACTCTCGGAGTCGGCCTGTGGCGAACTCACCGATGAAGATGGCAGCACCAAGTGAGAATGGCACCGAGACCACCATGGCAAGGCCCGTTACGCTAGCGGTTCCTGCTATGAGCCCGAGAACCCCGTACATAGGATTCTGAGCGGATGTTGGCCGCCAGGTTACGCTTCCAAGAAACTCCCGGACATTCAATGGCCCCGCTATGAAACCCACACCCTCTTTGGTGATGAAGATGAAGATCCCGATGATGAAGATGATCGCGGAAATTCCACCCATAAACACCAAGAACGTTACCGCTTTATCGACGTACCAATCTCTCCCACGGTGATCAAGGTCCATTGGTGCAGAGGGTTTGACTCGCTTAGCGAGCATCCGGCCCTGCCAGGGTCTTCATGAGATCCTGAACGCGCACTGCGACCATCTTATACAGATCCGCCAGCACACCCTTAGAGAACCCTTCGGGGATATCGATTGACCACTCTAGGACAATCGTTCGGAACGGAACTTCAGCTATATGCTCCAGCAGACCCTCTTCGAGAGCGACGATGACATGATAGGGTTGGGCAGGTTCTCCCAAGCCTTCAATAAGGGCTGGTCTCTTATGACTGACATCCATCCCCTGCTCATCCATGAACTCGATCAGAGCAGAGTCAAGCGCTCCAGCAGGGTTGACCCCGACACTCGAATATCTGCCGCTCTCAGGGAAAGCTTTCTCGGCATAAGCTTCTGCCATTTGACTTGCCCGATTGTTCTCCTCACCCACAAACAAAATCCTGAAGATACGTGGGTCGCGTTCTCCTCCTGTGATCGCAAAGATCGCCTGCTCACTGATGTTATCCGCCTGCTCAGAAACCCGCTTGAGCAGGTTGTTGATCCTAACCAACGCAAAACTGTCCTTTAGCGGGACCACCCGGTCATTTGCCAATTCTACTAGGTGGTCCAGCACTGTTTTCAACGTCACATCTACTGGGCGAACCAACCCCTCGTGCGTTTGTAGCGCGCTTTCAACATCCTCTTCAAAGAAGGCGGTTAGTGCTTCACCCAGTGCATGGCCTGCCTGTTGAGCAATGATTTCAACATCACGTGTGACACTTTCGGGGGGACGCACCGTCAATCGTAAAACTTCTCTTCCGATCGTGCCGGCATAGTCACCGATCCGTTCCAGCGCCACGTTAAGTCGGAGAACTGCTGAGGCGAAACGAAGGTGTCCCGCACTCGGCGCATGTCGGATGATGAAAGCATGACACAGGTAGTTGATTTCCTTGATCCGCCGATTCACCTGACGGTCTCCTAGGATCACATTGTTCGCGAGATCCTTATCCCATCCAATAAGCGATCGGACGGTGTCTTTCACCTGATTTTCGACGAGTCCGGCTACCTTGCGCAGCTTTCTCCGAATCTCATTGAGATCCACCTGCATTCGCTGCTCATATTGAGGTGTCATTCTGAGAAATACCTCAGTTTCTAGTACGAAAATCGACTACGCACAGCTAACCGAACCAGCTGCTGCAAATCCTTTATCTACCAAAATACATTGACCGGCTTCGCCAAGGATCCAGTCCATGTACTCCTTGATCATTCCTGTCGGCTCCCCAGCAGTGTACATAAAAAGCGGCCTCGCGATGGGATAGCTTCCGTCAATTGCGCTCTCTGCCGACGGTGACACACAGTCCCCCCTGTCAGTCACAATACAGGGCATCTCTACTATCTCCGTGGCGTAAGCAAGACCACTATATCCGATAGCACAGGGCGTATTTCCAACTAGGTCGACCACCTCCGACGATCCGTTCATATCAAGCGATCCAGGCTTGTACTCATCCTGACCTAACACTGCTTCCTTGAAGTAGGCATATGTCCCCGAGTTGTTCTGCCGGCTCACCCTTATGATCTCATCGCTTGAGCAACCAGGAATGCTCACTCCTAGTTCACTCCAAGTCTCGTAAGCACCACCCTCTCCATAGATCTCAGCAAGCTGTGAGATGGAGAGCGCATCGAGCGGATTGTCAGGGTGAAGAAATATTGCAAGGGCGTCAAAGCCTACGACATGCTCTATAGGATCGATCCCTCGGCTACGTGCTTCCTCAATTTCACTCTCAGTCATCGCTCTGCTTGTGTTGGCAATATCCACTGTCCCATTAACCATTGCACTAATCCCAGTCCCAGAACCACCACCACTGACCGCCACGGCAACGCTAGGATTGATATCACCGTAGCTCTCTGCCCAGGCCAGGGCTACAAAGACGATCGTGTCCGAGCCCTTATTTTGGATGACGGTGCGTCTTCCATCAGCGCCTCCGCAGGCCAGGGCCACAAGAAGAACCAGAAGGGCTCCGAACATTCGGTTCACAGGTACACCCTCACGCTAGAAGTCATGACACAAATGCTCATGTCAAAAGCTATACCCGAACTACTCTCCTACAACGTCTCAATTGTATCAGCAATGTATCGATCGTATCAGCCTGAAATCTGGGTTTAAATCAAGAACTTATTACTCTTAATCAAGGCTTATTCGAGGTGCACTTTGAGAGCTCCGTGGAATTCAGCACTGAATCATCAGTACATGCCCGGATTTCTGTGACGGTTTCGTTACACAATATCCGGCGATCCGTGACGTCAACGTGGCAACCTCTATATGTGCGAAGGTTGCAATTTCCCTCCAAGGAGATAACGGACTCATGAGACACCGTCAGGTTTTTCTGACGCTCCTACTAGCCATGCTTTCAGTTCCTGACGTGGCTGAGTCTCAAATTGAGATCTCCTCAAGAGCATCATCGATCCAAGTCGGGGGGAGGGCGCACGCTCAGTACGCCGCCTCATCAGTTGGTGATGCAGACAATGATTTCTTTCTGCGACGTGTACGCCTGATTGCTGATATCACATTGAACGATTTCGTTACTGCTCGTGTTCAGCCGGACTTCGCCCGCGGAAAGATCGCCCTTCAAGATGTCTACGTGAGGCTCGGATCTTCCAGCAAGTTCCGAGTTTGGGTGGGACAGTTCAAACGTGCGTTCGACATCTTTGAACTATCAAGCTCAACCGACCTTTCAATCATCGAACGAGATGCTCGTGTTGAAGGGATCTCGGAATGTTCTGGGGTATCCGGCATATGCTCTTACTCACGGCTTACAGAGAAATTGAAGTACGCCGAGCGAGACCAGGGTATCAAGATTGATGGCTCTTCAGGTCACATGAGCTACCAGTTTACGCTCACGAACGGCACTGGTATCAATGTATCCGATGAAAATGACGCCAAATCCTACTCAGGACGTCTCAGCCTCGCTGCATCGGACAAGGTCACCTTTTCTGCACAGGTGGGCGTTCATGACTATCTGTTTCCGTTGGTGGATACGAGAACAGAAAGGGGAGTGGACATGAAAACAGCACGGGGAATCGCCTGGGGTGCAGATCTAGAATTTGGGACTTGGAGAGATGGCGCTCACATCCAAGCATCAGTAATCCGCGGAGATAACTGGAAGTCTCTGGATTCAAACCAGAATGAAGCAACATTTCTGACTACTCAGATTGTGGCCTCGTATTACTCTGAGAAAAGCGGTCGGCTGGCTGGGATTGAGCCTCTACTGCGGCTGAGCTTTGGTGACCCTGACACAGCTGTTGGCAAGAATGCAGGGACCGTCGTTACCCCAGGGTTGATGTTCTACCTACAGGGCAAAAGCAAGATCGGTGCAAACCTTGATGTTTACTCACCCCAATCAGGCGACACAGCCCTCTCATTTAAGGTCCAGACCTACCTTTACTTCTGAGGCAGCGTCCTCCCTGGACATCCTACTAGTACAGTGAATCTCTCTGGCAGTAGTGCCGTACCCCCGCACGATGACCTATTCCGTCGGCACGGTAAATCGAACTGTTGTCCCCTGACCGAGTTGACTCTCCGCGACAACCTCTCCGCCCATTTCTGATACTAGGTGGCGAACAATCGCTAACCCGAGGCCCGTTCCTCCAAAGTCTCTGGCTCTAGCAGAATCAGCTCGATAGAAACGCTCAAAAATTCGTGGCAGTGACTCAGCAGGAATTCCGTCACCGTCATCTGAGATCACCACCTCAACCATAGAATCTTGGGTCAGGGCCATAGAAACATTGATTGAGCCCCCGCTATCGGTATGCCGAATAGAATTCTCGAGCAAGTTTCTAAAGACGTGAAATAGCCCCTCGCGGTCACCCATGACCCTCAGGTCACCGAGGATATCGAAGGAGATTCCCTCCTTGCCTTCGATATCTCTTACCACCTGCCATGCCTCTTGTGCTACGTCCTTCGTATCCACTGACTCTCGGCGCCCAGTCCATCCACCTGATTCCAGCTTAGATAGATCTAAGAGGTCTTCCACTAGGTGCTCTAGTCGGAGCGTGTTCTTACGAATCGAGGTAAGGAACTCCAATTTGAGCTTCTCTGGCGGGTCATCATCAAGCAGTGTTTCCGCATACCCCCGAATCGAGGTAAGAGGCGTCTTCAGTTCATGCGATGCGTTTGCTACAAAGTCACGTCTTACTTGTTCAAGCCGGCGAATTTCACTGATATCTAACAACGTTGTGACGGCACCCCCTGGATCTAAGGCTCGAGATGAGACCAGTAAGTGTCGCCCATTGACCTCAACTTCATCTGAATTGCCTGGCCTGATTACGGAATCCTCCAAGACAGAGCGCAGTTTGTTGTCGCTGACCACGGAGTTGATTGGAGCAAAATCTGGTGTATCTGGTAACTCGAGGAGTTCACGGGCACTCCGATTCATACGGATCACCCTGGCATCCTCACTAAGCGCAATAACACCCTCGGCCATGCAATCAATGAGTGTCTGCATTTCTTCACGCTCATGCCCGAGCTCGGTCAACCGAGACTGAAGTTCATCAGTGAGTAGATTGAACGCATCAGCAACATCTTGAAGCTCCGTGACCTTCGTGTCCGGAACTCTCACCGTGTAATCCCCTTTACTGAACTGTCTCGCCCGCTTTGCCAAGAGTACCAATGGCTTCGTTAGAGCGATACTGATCATATAAGCCGCCGCGAGGGCAAAGAGCATGGCTAACAGACCAGTCAGAGCAACCGTCCTCTGCACTCCAGAAACTGTTCGCTCTATATCGGTTTGCGGGGCAGCAATTCTCATAATGACCGAGGAGCCGTCGAGTGTGATCAGTCTAGCTGCATAGAGAAGTGGCTCGGCAACAGTCTCGCTTGTGCGTTCCGCAAAACTCACGGTCTCACCACCAACTAACACGCCCTGAACCTCAGGACGGTCGTAGTGATTCTCAACCTCAGGCAGTCGCCCTAGTTCTACGTAAGAATCACCGAGTACACCGCCCTCAGGATCAATGAAGGTGACTCTGTAGCCGATGCGATCCGTGATCTCTCGTGCAAGTGAATCCAGGTCGACTAATCCGGCTTCCTGGACGACCCATTCACCTAGGGCGAGCTGCCGCTCTAAATCCTCCCGAACCGTCAATCCGAGTTCCCTTCTGAGGCCACTGCTTACTAGTAGCACAATTAGGACTAAAAGAAGCCCAATGACGCCTAAGAAAGCGGCAAAGAGAGGATATTGGATCCTTATGCGCATAGGCTATAGCCTTATTGGTACAGCACCCTCGAGTGCACTTCTAGGTTGGGCATCAAATACAATGGAGAACAAACTTGGATTTCTAGTAATACCGATCAGGAAAACTATTCCAGATCCTTCTTTAGGCGATAACCAAATCCCCGCACAGTCTGAATCGAATCACCAGCTGTACCGAGCTTGGCTCGTAGGCGCTGCACATGCATGTCCACTGTGCGTGTTTCAAGTCGATCCGAAACATCAGCCTCAACATCCCAAGCTTTTTCCAAAAGCTGCCTTCTACTTAGTGTTCGCTCACGGCACTCTAGGAGTGCACGGAGCAATCTGAACTCTGTCGGCGTCAGGGATATATCTTCGTCCAAAACCGAGACCTGCATCGCGCTAACATCCATGTGAATGGCACCCACTCGGAAAACTCTTAATCCCGCAGATCCTCCTCCAGATTCGGGGGCTCTCCTCAGGATAGCCTGAACCCTGAGCACCAGCTCTCGTGGACTAAATGGTTTGGTTAAGTAATCGTCAGCGCCTAATTCCAAACCTGCAATGCGCTCTTCTTGTTCCTTCTTGGCGGTCAATACTAAGACAGGGACTCCCTCCGTTTCCGGGTCATCCTTCAAGCGACCCAAAACCTCATCGCCACTAATACCAGGAAGCATACGATCCAAAACAATGAGGTCGGGAATGTCTCGTCCCACCGCCCTCAGAGCTTCAATCCCATTCAAAGTAGTCTCAACCCTGAAACCTGCGCGGGTCAGTTGGTAGCCGATAAGAGCAGCAATGTCAGGTTCATCCTCTACGACTAGGACTCTTTGACTCCCGGAAGTAACCTGGGAACCGGGTTCCCTACTATCATTGACAAACGTTTTCATTTAGCTGCTAAGTAACTGTCCCTGGACGAGCAATTGGCAACTGCGTACTGGGCTCAAGCGCCACGGCAGAGGTGCTCAAGTTCCTCTTCTGTAAGAGTGTGGTCCGTCTTCTTAGACGCGGTGAAAATTCTCTGTACCAAATTCTGGTCGTCCTCGTTGTATCCATGCCTCCGGAGCCAGTGCTTTACGTTCGACTGACCCGACATAGGCCCAACTTCGATGACCTGCTCTCGACCAACCAGTGACGCGGGGACGCTCGAATAGATTCTGTCCGCTAACCAAACGTCGCCCTTAGCCTCGGCTTTCATGATCGCTGCCGCATGGACTCCAGTGCCGGTGCGGAAAGCGTCTCGACCCACAACCGGGGATGAGTGGATGAGTGGGACCTGGCACATATCTGCTGTCAACTGACAATATTCCGGAAGGACAGACAGATCTGCATCAGTTACTCCGAGTAACTCTAGATTGACCAAAAGCAGTTCCATTTCGACATTTCCACATCGCTCGCCGAGTCCGAGCGCAGTTGCATGCACCCGGGTGGCTCCCGCCTCGATTGCGGCAAGTGCATTGGCTAGACCAAAACCGCGATCGCGATGTCCATGCCAATCGATCGCGATGTCCATCCCCGAAGGTTGCACGATCTCTTCTATCACGAACCGAACCAGAGCCCTGACCCCATCTGGGGTAGCGTGGCCGACCGTATCGGAAATGCAAAGTCGTTCTGCACCGAGTTCGATCGCCCGACCGAAGAGTTCCTTGATGTCCTCCGGCTTGGCCCGTGTCGTGTCCTCGGTAACCATCATCACCGACATCCCCTCCGCTACTGCAAAGCTTAGCGCTGCCTTGATGGTTTCCAACATCTGGTCCAAAGCCCACCCCTCGGTATACTTACGGATCGGTGAGCTCCCGATGAAGGCACATACCTCAATGGGGAGCCCCACGCTCTGACTGATCTCGACTATCGGACGGATATCCTCTATAAGGGTCCTGGCTGCCGCATTCGCATGAATAGACAGTCCAGTATCCGTGATCTCCTTTGCCAATGCAGTCGCAGCTTCTACAGCGCGCGGGCCTGCTCCCGGCAAGCCGATGTCCGCTGTATGGATACCCAGTTGATCCATCAGGTGCAGTAGACGAATCTTGTCGCCGATTGGCGGATCCACGACCGAAGGGTTTTGCAGTCCGTCCCGAAGCGTCTCATCGTTTAACTGGATCCCCTTAGCGTTTGACCAGTCGAACGCAGGGCTGGACTGATTCCAGTCGTAAATCAATTCAGATTCTTGCATGAACGTCGAAATTCGAATGTGGCTCACTATTGTACAATCTAAAGATACCTACCTTTTCCGGAGAGGTCATGCAACCGTTCCCATCCTCGGAAATTTCATCGTGTCCCCAGTAGCCAGGGCAGGGGTTAAAGCCACACTATAGATAGGTTCAACTGAACATTTTCTTATAATCTTAAACCCATGTTCCACCTCTGAACTGACAGAATGATCGACCCCAGAACACCGATCTCGTATGGCGACACTGAAGCTCTGCAATCGGATCTCTTCGTTCGTTGAAGTGGATTTTGCAGGGCCTCTCAGGCAATCACGCTCACACTGATGTGTCAGCGACAGACCCGAGACTTAGGGGACGCACTTACGCGATCCCATTCGACGGAGTCTGGAAAGCAGCATTGAAAGTCTCTAATAAACAAATGCGAGGCTGGTCCGTACTCTACATCGACGACCAAACTGGAGTGATCGTAGCAGAAGCACTAAGGCTTCCCTGGAGAGATAAAGATGATGTCAGAATCTCGATCGGGCTTGATGAGAATGGTCAGACCCGAGTAGACCTGAGGTCTACCTCCCGCCAAGGAAAGGGGGATTGGGGTCGGAATCGTCGGAGGATATCGAGCTTCCTGCGTCTTCTTGATAGGGAACTTTCTGCACACCCTGACCAAATCCTGAATCAAAGTTGGGTGAACGTGTGAAAAGCATTCTGCTGGGAGTCGCTATCCTTTCGTTAGCGATCTCACTCTCTGCTTGTAGTCCAGATGAGCCAGCGCCAGCCGGAGATTTATCGAGTAGCCTAGCGATGGTTAACAGAACTGGATTTCCAGGACCATCCTATGAGAGAAGCTTCGTTTTCATGACAACAGCTACAGACAGTCTACTCTTAGTGCCCTGGCTGCTGGAAACGACCCTGGACTCGAATACGGTTTTTAGGGAAGCACACGGATGGGTCGACCGGGCCGGCACTTGGGAACCGTTCTTGGCTGAGCGATGGCAAACCCCCCCAACTCGGTATCCTGCCCGGATTCTTCCCTATGGAACCTTTCGAATCGTTGTTGGAGAAAATAACAGAGTAAACGGTATCATTTACACAGATGGGCCAAGACATCTGGAGCTTGCCCTTGGTAGGTCAGTCGCCCAATGGAGCGGCCCTCGCGAAGAACGATTACGACTGCTAGAGGCGTCTCTCCACCTGGGGGAGCAGGGATTGAATGGAATTGTACTTGATATGGCACGCCTCAATTCACCTGATACACCAGTGCGTGGTGACTGGGCATTCTTGACCTCCGGCGACTCGCTTCAGATCGTAGTCCAAGGAGATACGGAGCACGATATTGAGGCTCCACCGAACTACCGCGGGTGGGGGCTGCTAGATTCTAAAGCATTACAATGGCCCTCACTCAGAATCGAGTGGATCCAAGTGAGTGCATATCAGCCGGCTCGACGAGACCTACCCATATCGTGGGCCCTTTCCTCTCCGATTGCATCAGTTGTTGGGACACTAGAAGTTTTGGCTTCAGAGATAGTCACCGGTACAGAATCAGGTCCGGTACTGCCAGTTCAAGCCTTGTTCGAGGTGGTCGGTACAATTTCGATTGATGGGCGCTCATTTCCAGTGCGCGGCCTGTTCAACCATCGCAGGAGATAATGGTTGATACTTTTCTTCAGGTCTGCGTTAGAAGAAGGCTGCAAGATGATGCTGGTACCTGCGGAATTACTCGTCGGGCAACTCCACCCGAAAGCCACGTGCACGGCGAGACCCGGATTCCCGGGAAGTATGCACTTTAACATGACGCTGAAGCCATGCCATTGGAGTGAAGTGGCGCTTGACCTTCTTTCGGCGCCCCGGACCCCGAGCCATGCTTTCTTCGATTTCCTCTGCAGTCTGGGAGTAGCGCCCCGGTAACCCAAACCATATTCCGAGCGCGAAAGCTAAAAGCCCGCCGAAGATCTTCAGTGCGAGAATCACAGCAACCTGCGAACTAATTCTTTGTTATAGTCTCGAAGGCGAGCAATCCTAGTCCAATAGACAGAATGATTGCAACCGCATTAGTACCCACTGCAACAAGGCCTACAACCAGCCAGAATACAGCGTGGGTAAACAAGTATCCACCGGGCACCAAATTACTCATAGCTAAAAGAAGAAGGAGGGATAAGGGATAGACGCGGAAATATGTCGGGGATACTTCAACCTGTCACCCCCATCTCGGCTCATAGAGAAGAGTTACTATTCGCCGTCTATTAGCGCACTATCTCTGATATCTTCTGCACGCTTACGAGCTAAGGTTAGGTATCCAGGTTCGAGTTTGAGCAGGTGAGAAATCTTTCTCATCAGGTGCTGCTCCTTATCGGCCAATTCCCCATCGGAGTACACCAAGCCCCACATGATCTCTGCAAGCACCATTTTCTGACCAACGGAGTAGTTTTCGGCTATCAGACTTGTGAACTGCCATAGGTCCACTGCCCCCGCTCGTGCTTCCTCTGCCAACTCTATGAGTTGTGTAGCTTGAGCAGGTTCGAGTCCATACTGCCTCCGGATCGCAGACTCCAGATGTTCTCTCTCATCCTCCGTGAACTCTTCATCCGCGTAAGCAAGCTCAAGCAGAAGGGCACATGCCGCCAATCGGATGTCCTTCTTGTTCTCTTCGTCACTAGATTCTTCAACGGGGCTCATGGAAGAGGAGAAGAATTTCTTTATAGAATCCAACATCCGTATCTCCGTCTAATGACCCTTGAACTCATCCATGTTAACTCAGTTAGATGTGACTTATTTCCGCTGTAATTCCCGAGCTTGCCGGTACATGAGCGCCGCTTCTTCAGTCATGTGCTTGCGGTCATAGAGGTGCCCCAACGTGTAGAAGGCTCTGGAGTTTTTTGGCTGTAAGACTGTAGCCCGCTCCAGAGCAATAAGCGCTTCATCAAACCGGCCGAGCCTATTGAGGGTTTCGCCATGATAGTAGAATGCGCGCGCCGATTCACGATCCTGCTCGCAAACCCAGCGCAGTTCCAACTCCGCGGCAGCATAAGCTCCACGCCGAAAACTGAGGATCCCTACGCTCGCTCGCACAACCACGCTATTCGGATCGATGGCTACCGCTCGAAGTAGTAAATGTTCGGCCTCTCCATACCGTGCTAGCACACCCAATGCCGACCCGTAGTTGATAAGTACTTCGACATTTTGAGGGTCAATGCCCTCCGCTGCCTCAAATTGTTCTAGTGCTAATTCGGGATGATCGAGTTCATCATACAGAACCCCAAGGTTGTTACGCGCCTTAACATTTCTAGGGCTATCGGCCAAAATATCGCGATAGAGTTCGATCGCGTTCCCAATCTGCCCCTCCTGGACAAGGTCTCGGGCTCGACCCAGGCGTTCATCCTGGGGCAGCGAATTCTCTGCGCTGAAAAGCGCATCGTCAGTATCGGTTATATCAAGGTCTTGGGAATATTGATCTTCGACTCCTATCTGGATTGTGCCCTCCTGATCCGAGGACCTTAATTTTTTCAGGCTAAGCATATCTGCGGAGGCTGTAGCATCTTCCTGAGAAACGCGGTCTGACAACGGTGGGAATGTGCCCTCGCCTAGTTCTTGCTGGCCAGGATCGTCGTTTAGATCCTCACCTTTAGCCGGGAGTAACTCGGTCTGCGCTTCTGCAGCCGCAAGTTTCTCTCGCTGCTTTTTCGCGGTTGTCTTCCTCGTTGACACCATTTTCTTGGTGGTAGATAAAGTTTCTTCAAATGCCTTTGTTCCGGCCACCGATTTCTTTTTGGGGCCCTTACTCGGCATCTCTTATCTCTCCACTTCGGAACTAACCCAGGCAATGTAGGGCGGATGTCCGCCAGTTACCGGAATCGAGAGCAACTCAGGAACATCATACGGGTGGAGTTCAACCAATCTGGTTTCTAGTGCGTTCACTCGGGCTGCAGTCGTCTTAATGACAAGCATAGCTTCCTGCTCTTCCTGCACTTGCCCCTCCCACCAGTACACTGACGAAACCCCGGGAATAACATTGGCACACGCCGCAAGCCGTTCGCTCACAAGCGCTCGTGCGATCCGTTTAGCTTCTTCCATCCCGGGGGCGGCCGTAAGCAAAGTGACGACTTGAGTCGATACTGTAGGACTCATTGTTTCAGGATGCAGTCTTGTCTGCTACAGCACCGGTATAGAGCTGTTCTATGACGCCTTCGAAACGTTCTTCAACCAGACTCCGCTTCACCTTGAGAGTAGGTGTAAGCATCCCGTTTTCAATCGAGAGTTCTTCTGATAGAAGCGCAATCTTCTTTGGAGTCTCAAAGGACGCGAGATCGCTGAGTTCCCCTAGTGTCTCACGTTCCAAATGGGAGCGAACCTCTTGATTGGAAACGAGCTCTTCAAAGCTCGACCACTCGACACCGTTTTGGGACGCCCACTGCTGGAGGGGCTCTCTGGCCGGAACGATGAGCAGCACCAAGTAAGGGCGACGGTCCCCAATTATGACGGCCTGCTCGACGAACACGTTCGTCTTTAGGCGATTCTCTATCGGCTGCGGAGCAACATTCTTCCCACCACCTGTAATTATGAGATCCTTCTTGCGATCGGTGATGTAAAGAAATCCATCTCTGTCGATCTCACCGATGTCACCCGTCGCAAACCATCCTTCGGCATCAATCACGGAAGTAGTGGCTTCCGGTTTGTTATAATACCCCTTCATAACCTGTGGTCCTCGAATCAGGATCTCACCGTCGGAAGCAATCTTGACCTCTGTGCCAGGCGCTGGCTTACCGACACTTCCTATCCGGAAGTGCTCAAGCGTGTTCGCGTTTGTAACAGGGCTGGTCTCTGTGAGCCCGTAACCTTCAAGGATGGTGAGGCCAATCGAATAGAAGAAGCGATTCAGTACCGGAGCCAAGGGCCCCCCGCCACTTAGAAAGAGCCTCACGTTGCCTCCCACTCCAGCCTTCACCTTCGAGAAGACAAGCTTGTCAGCTAGCCCATATTGAAGTGCGAGCACCGCTGAAGGCTCACGTCCAGTAAGGCGCAGATCTGCAACACGATCCGCCACGCCAGCCGCCCAGTTAATTAAAGCTTTCTTGATCCCACTCGCACCCATCACATTATTGTAGATTTTTTCATAGATACGCGGTACAGAAACGACCACCGTTGGACGGATAATCCCCATATCTTCGATTAACGTGAGGATAGAGCGAGGGTAACCAATCCGGCAACCGGTCCTGAAAAACAGATAGTCAGAGGTCCTCTGCAGGATATGAGACAGGGGAAGGAAGCTGACGGTATTATCGGCTCCTGCTACGACTGGAAGCAGGCTACTACAAACCTGTACGTTTGAAGAAATATTGTTGTGGGTAAGCATTACGCCCTTGGGGTCACCAGTTGTACCTGACGTGTAGATGATCGTAGCCACATCGTCCGGCTGGGCCTCAAGAGCGCTTCTTCGAAAATCCTCATCGGATACTGCCGAGAAGGGGGCCGCTGTGCCTGACTTCAGGAACTCTTCCCACGAAAGCACTCCAGTGGGCATCTCGGACAATGAATCAAATACAACGATTTGGATTTCTTGGGAGCACTCCACTACTGCCTCAAGCACCTTTATCACCTGCTCATACGAGGAGGCGAATACGAGCTTCGCGCCTGAATCTTTGAGCGCATAAGCCACCTGAGTAGAGGTCAATGTCGGATAAATCGGGACGTCAATCACTCCGGCACACAAACACCCGTAATCCGCCAAAGCCCACTCAGGCCTATTCTCCGAGAGGATCACCGCTCGGTCACCCCGAATGATGCCTTGAGACCCCAGCGCATAAGCCACCTTTTTCACTACAGAGAAGGCCTCACTATATACGACGCCAGACAACTCTACGTCGGATACCATCCGTTCAAACGCAACCCGAGAACCGTGTTCGTCAACTGCCTTGAAAAAAAGTTCAGTAAGCGTCGACCTGGGAAGAACCGACTCATCCGCAAAGTAGTTGAGGGTCGTCATATATATTCCTCTCGTCCGTCTCTAAGTTCGCTCAACCCTAATATCCATACTAATCTCTGGGTTCAGAGAATGCAGCACGCTGCAGTACTTGTCCCGTGACAGATCAAGGGCACGCTGCACTTGGCTTTCGTGTTCTTCGCCAGGGCCAGTAATCCGACAAACAAGCCGAATTAATTCGTATTTCTTTGGCGCCTCGCTCGCTCGCTCCCCCGTAGCATCAATCTCGAGTGATTCAACGGGAACCCTTGATTTCTCTAAGATCATTCTCAGGTCGATTGCCATACATCCTGTAAGAGAGAGGAGAAGGAGTTCCATGGGTGAGGGTCCTTGGGAACTATCCCCGTCTATGGCAATCTCAGGGCCATCGCCTGTGCCCCCCATGAAAACAAGTGCATCACCGGACCAACGGAGCCCGATGCTCCGAGTATCAGAAAAGTTCATCTGGAGGAGGGGGCGCGGGGAGAGAATCACTCGGATCGCCTAGAAGACCTGCAAGGGTGGCGCGCGCGTGAGCAACATGGCTACCTGCTTCTGAGTCGTCCGGCGCACAGGCAAGAAAGAACTCAAAGTGCTGGATGGCACCTTCAGGGTCACCACTCTTCAGAAGAATGAAGGCTAAACCGTAGTGTGCCCCTGCGGCGGAAGCATCCCTGTGGAGAACATGTCGATAGGTTTTCGCTGCTTCCTCCATCATTCCGATCCGAGTGTAGCAGATCGCAATCTGCTGAAGGATAACCGTGTCACCCCCAGATTGCTTTAGAGCGAGACGGAAAGAGGTGAGCGCCTCGTGGAAGTTCTTATCCGCGAGGAGTTCAAGGCCTTCGTTGTAGTAGTCGACGCGCTGCGGATTGCCGCCGCCGAAAAGCTTGTTCCAGAACGCCATCTGTGAGCAGGCTACACGGTCGGGGTATGAGGCTTAGGGTACTGAGAAGGTAGGATCATTCCTCAGAGAAACGCAACTTCTTGATGTCTCAACTACTTGTGGCTACAACCCTTCCCGATTCATCAGCCATGATCGATAACCCAGCAACTTGAAGCCATTCATGCGCGGTTGTAGCTGCATTCACCACAACAACTCTGGACATTGGCGCGATTGCTCTCGCCGCCTCTTCAAACCAATGCCGGTCAAGTCTGCCATCAATCACCACCCCTCTAAGCGTCCGAGAAAAAAATGGTATTCCTGGGTGAGAAACGATCCGACTCCATGCTGGGTCAGCAGGCCATCTTGCCAAATCCGCATCCGCCCCGACTACTTGGATATCTTCTCGCAAAGCCGCGAGGCCTCCACCAAGTGCAGCGGGGCCACCAATGAGTAGTACGGTTGCAGGGCCCTGAATAATACCCAATAGCGGCAGCAGATACTCACTTTCCTCCGAGGCCTTTATCACGGGATCTCCGGCCCATCCCTTTGGGAGTTCAGGACGAGGAGGAGCTCTCAGATCTCCGAATCCACCAATAATCGGATACTGGTCCCTGCAGTTGGGACACCCCAGCACACCTTCAGTAACCCGCCGGTCGCGTGTTTGGTCAGCCCTAAGGATTAGACCGAAATCTGGCCCACACCTAGAGCAGGTGAGCCTGTCTGCAACGAGTACGTGCACAATGACCTAGCCGGAAAATAATCTTAGAAATAAGGGGCCTTATAGGAGCACCAGAAGACAAGAATAGAAACCCGCCCACTCACGCCTGTTCAATCTGGATAAGGGGTATACCCACCGAGTTGGGCCGAGTCGCTACGAAAGCCACTGCTTCAGCGACATCCCGGGGTTGCATCATTTGACTCCGGTTGGGCAAGGCAGGGTCATTGTCCGGATCCATTTCATCCCATAAAGCAGTGTCGGTTGCAGATGGCTCAACAAGTGTAGCGCGTACGCCGGTTCCGCGAATCTCCTCGAGTAAAACCTCATGGAAACCTCTGAGTCCGAATTTAGAGGCAGAATATGCAGCGTTGCCTTGGAAAGCTTTCCGGCCTGATATGGAACCAATATTGACAATCAAGCCCATCCCTCGATCCAGCATTCCCGGAAGCAAATTTCGCACAACCAGAAAGGTGCCTCGGAGATTTACACTAAAGCTTTTATCAAACGCGAGCACCGACTCCGTAGCGCAAGATGAGAGCCCGAAAACGCCGGCTGAGTTCACAACGATATCAGGTGCCCCTCCAATCTCATCGGTAAGTCTCTCGAGAGCACTCCAAACTGATGCATCGTCCAAAAGATCTGCTACAAGTGAGTTACCGCCTGTTTCGGAGGCGAGTTCAGTTAATGCCGCTTCGACACGACCCATACCCCACACTATCGCTCCTTCCTCAGCCAGCCTTGTAGCGATAGCGTGGCCTATCCCCCGGCTTGCACCAGTGATAAGCACAGTGCGGCTTGCAAGGACCCGGCCGGCCGACATCAGAGCGGTTCGTGAGCGCTGGTTGTCAGCCTCAAAAACTCGTCTCGAGTGCGGTGGTCCTCAAGAAAGGCACCCCTCATTGCTGAGGTGATAGTTTTCGAGTTCTGTTTCTGCACTCCGCGCATCATCATACACAGGTGATATGCCTCGACAACGACGGCAACCCCCTGCGGTTTGGTAGTCTCCCACACCGCCTGCGCAATCTGCTCAGTCATCCTTTCCTGAACCTGAAAACGCCTGGCATAGACCTCTACCAAACGAGCAAGCTTTGATAGCCCCAGTATATGTCCGTCAGGTATGTAGGCGATGTGAGCCTTGCCAAAGAACGGAAGGAGATGGTGCTCGCACAATGAGTAAACCTCAATGTCTTTGACGAGTACCATGTTTTGATGGCTTTGCTCGTAAAGCGCGTCCCCGACCACCTCTTGAGGACTCTTGCGATAACCCTCAGTTAGAAACGCCAGTGACTTGGCAACCCGTTTGGGAGTCTTACGCATTCCTTCACGATCAGGATTATCGCCAAGTCGCAGGATAATCTCTGCGACTAAATCCTCAAACGAAGCAGCTGACAGATCAGAAACCTTCGCAGGCTCAATGGCAATATCGCTCATGATCGGCCATCCTCTTGGGGGCCCCTATACTCGACTGAATTCCGGGGCGTCTCGTTCACTATGATGCTGACTAAATTAGCTCCTGACGGGAGTGAGTCACTAATCCGGCTCCAGATAGAGACTGCCAGGTTTTCAGTTGTCGGATTCACCTGGGACAACCATGGTACATCCGTATTGAGATTCCGATGATCCATGTCAGAGACCACCCTGTCTTCTAGGATATCCTTGAGCTCCCTCAGATTCATAACGAATCCTGTCTCTGGATCGATCGCCCCTTCGACGGTCACAACTAATTCGTAGTTGTGACCGTGCCAGTTGGGATTCGAACAATCCCCAAAAACTTCGGCATTGCGCTCTTCAGACCACTCAGGTCTGCAAAGTCGATGCGCTGCACTAAAGTGAGCCTTTCTAGTAATTCGGACTAAAGCCATAGTCTTCGCTAGTTAAGGTGCATGACCGGCATACCCCAATTCTTATAGAACGAGAGGGCCGACGTCTTGCACATAGCGTGCGTAGGCGCCGGCCCTCTCATGCACAACGGAGGGGGAGTTATTGAAGCCCGGGATAAATCTATGGTGACCTCCTCAAGCAATTCGCTTTCCCCTCCTCCGGGGCCTAGCGTCCGACTCGAGAGTCAGTCCCGGCTTCGGTGCGTTGGCTCAATAAAAGATCCCCCCGATGCGCACGGGAAAATATAGATTGGCCTGGAGTTCGGGACCAGCCGCTAAAACCAGGACTACTTATGAGAACACAAGAGCAGAGAAAGGCAGTACGCTAGGCCGATGTTCGGAAACTCCGCAATAAATCTAGATTTGCAATATCCGCTGTATTGCCCTCGTCACCTTTTGGCGTTTCAAGAATCTTCGGTACGTGCCCTAAGCGTTCGTCGAGCATAATCCGCTGAAAAGGCTCAGAGCCAAGCGTTCCTTGTCCGATGTTCTCGTGTCGATCTTTGCGTGAATCGAACGGGTGCTTCGAGTCATTCATATGAATAAGGCCGAGCCGCTCAAGGCCGATCACCTCATCAAATCGCATCCACACACTGTCGTAGTCGTTTAGGAGATCATATCCAGCTGAATACGCGTGGCAGGTATCAAAACAAATGCCAAGTCTATGTTGATGGTCCTCCGGAATCTGCTCAATAATGGACTGTAAGTTCTCGAACGTAGCTCCCACACTTGTACCTGACCCGGCGGTTAGCTCAAGCAGGACCTGCGTCCCGCCCTGGACTGCTTGAAGTGACTCTGCCACCCCACGTGCATTGCGTTCTAGGCCTGCGACTTCATTACCGTCCGTCGCGTTGCCAGGATGGGTTACCATGAAATCTAGGCCCAATAGACAACACCTCTCGAGTTCGCCCTGGAAACAACGTTGAGACATACGCCATAGACGTTTGTCAGCGGTTGAGAGGTTTATGAGATATGAGTCGTGGGCTCCCGCGATTCGAATTCCATACTCCTCTCGGGCAGCCATAAAAGTCTCTGCTGATTCCTGCTCGATCTTCGGTTCCGCCCATCGACTCGGCTGTTTCGTGAACAGTTGTATATTGTTCGCGTCGATCGCTGCAGCCCGTTCAGGCGCAAATTGCACACCGCCGCTTGCGGATACGTGAGCACCTAACTCGTCATCGACTCTCCTCACCATTCTTTCAAGCTCAGCAATATATCGATCACCTCCTCAGCCCGTTGTCTAGGGCCTTGATAGAAGAAGCTCTTGGGCAAAACTCGAAACTTCGAGCTACCTATTCTGGCGCTTACTCTTTCGGCAAGCCTGGCTCTGTCATACCCCGGACATCTAAGGCCTCGTTCACTTTATCCTCAGAGAGCAACCCTTTAGAGAGTACTATTTCTCTGACACTCAATCCACGATCTGTTGCATCCTTTGCGACCAGTGCCGCTTGGTCATATCCGATATAAGGATTGAGCGCTGTCGCAATCGCAGGATTTTTTTCGAGTAACTCCTGCGCCCGCTCGGGATTCGCCTCGATCCCAACCAAACAACGATCGGTAAACGTGCGCGAAATATTTGCTATCAGTACAATAGATTCGAGGAGAGACTGGGCTAGTACAGGCATCATCACATTTAACTCGAAGTTGCCTCGACTCCCGGCAATCGTGATGGTGGTGTGATTCCCCATCACTCTGGCACACACCATCATCATCGCCTCGGACATTACAGGATTAACCTTACCGGGCATGATCGAAGAACCAGGCTGTATTGCAGGCAACCGCAACTCTTGGATGCCAGATGTCGGTCCTGATCCAAGCCAACGAATGTCATCGGCTATCTTCATAAGGCTGGTGGCAACGGTATTAAGCGCACCAGATACACTGACGGCCGCATCCTTCGAACCCTGTGCTTCGAAATGATCCTCAGCTTCGCGAAATGCAATCCCCGTAGTCTCTGCGATCTGGGCAATCACCTTTTCCGCAAAATCAGGATGAGTATTGATGCCTGTTCCAGTCGCAGTGCCACCCAGTGCGAGCTCTTCTAGTTCTGCCGAAGCAGATCGGACCCTATCAATGCCCTTGGTGACCTGAGTTGCATATCCGCTGAACTCTTGGCCAAGCCTTACCGGCGTCGCGTCCATCAAATGGGTACGGCCTGATTTTATGATTTCATCGAATATGTTTGCTTTTTCGGTGAGCGCTGTACTTAGATGTCCAAGCGCCGGCAGGAGTTCCTCTTCAATTGATACCCTGGCGGACATATGGATTGCCGTTGGAATTACATCGTTCGAAGATTGGCCGAAGTTCACGTGGTCATTGGGATGTACCTTCTCTCCGTGAAGCTCGGATGCTCGGTAAGCCACGACCTCATTCATATTCATGTTTGTAGAGGTGCCAGAACCAGTTTGGTAGATATCAACGATGAACTGGTCATCCCACTTGCCCTCTGCAACTTCGGTTGCTGCCTTCGCCACCGCCTCGGCGATCTTCTCATCTAAGACTCCGAGCTCAGCATTAACTTCGGCAGCTGACTTCTTGATGAGACCCAGGGCTTCAATGAAGCGTCGGCCGAAAAGCTGACCACTAATTGGAAAGTTTTCGACAGCTCTTTGAGTTTGGGCACCGTAGAGAGCGTTCTCGGGAATCTTCATCTCGCCGAGAGAGTCCTTTTCAATGCGGTATCCGTCAGGCATGGGAGAGCGGCCTCCTATTATTGATTCACTATGACGAGTACGCCTCGGCTATCACTGTGGAGCCTCCAGAAATCTAAAGGAGGCTGGTGTCGAAGGGGAGAACCCCAAGACTCCTATCACCCCTTCTTAGGTTGGCTCGGGCGCATCTCTATACGACTTACGTGCGCTTCCCGAGGATAGGACAAGAGTTGCGTAACCGCGGTTGCACAGTCTTCAGGCTCAAGTTTCCAGGTACGTATAGGGCTCTGTTCACGATGGCGGAACTCTGTGTTCACACTACCAGGCATCACAATTGATACGCGAACATCATCATACCGTACGTCAAGCATCATGGCCTCTGTCAAGCCAAGTACACCAAACTTACTCGCGTTGTACGCTGTGCCTCCAGAAAACGGATTTCTACTAGCAAGTGATGCAATGTTGATGATGAATCCGTCTCCAGTTGTAATAAGGTGAGGCAGCGCGGCCTTCGAGCAGTAGAACACTCCGCCGAGGTTTACGTCGATCTGAATTTGCCATTCTTCGATCGTCATCTCAGATATTGGCTTGATGATACCCAGACCGGCGTTATTGACCAGTATATCAAGGCGGCCAAACTGCTTTATTGTCTCGTTGATAAGCTCCTGGCACGCTGATGGATCTCCTACATCCGCAGGAATCGCGATCGCCCCATTCCCAATCTGATCGGATACCACCTGTGCTTCGTTAACTGACCGCGAGTTGACGACAACAGATGCACCCGCCCTAGCCAGGTGTTTGGCAATCGCACAGCCGATACCCTTAGAGCTTCCCGTAACGATTGCGACCTTGCCGTTAAGGTCAGGCATAGGACTCCTCCCATTTCAAGATCAGTGACAGGACTAGCAAGAGCGGTCCTATAGCTATTATGAGTGTCTCAATGAACAATCTGAACTCCAATAAAATCGCGCTAGTAACTGGAGGTGCAATCCGTATCGGTCGAGCAATTAGCATTGCGCTCGCCGAAGCAGGTTATGATCTCGTTGTCGCACACCACTCCTCTGTGGATCAGGCGGTTGAGGTACAGAAGATCATCTCTAGCCTTGGGCGCCGATGCGAACTCGTTCAAGCAGATCTCAGAGAGCCAAACGCGCCAGATATAGTGGTGGAATCCGTGCGGCAAGTGTTTGGCAGACTGGATCTACTAGTTAATTCAGCCGCGAGCTTCGAAAGTAGCTCTCTATTAGAATTAGGTGTGGATGAATGGGATTCTGTGATGGCTCTCAATTGTCGCGCACCTCACCTCCTTGTTCGCGCAGCAGCAGATCTGTTAAGGGAAAGTCACGGTTCCGTAGTCAACATCGTGGACCTTTCGGCATTCCAACCATGGTCCGAGTTCCCGGCACATGCGGTCTCAAAGGCTGGCCTAGCTCATCTCACACGCATTCAGGCACGAGTACTCGCCCCCGAAGTTCGGGTTAATGCAATCGCCCCCGGAGCCCTACTGCAACCTAACGATTGGTCTGATAAGCGATGGGCAGCCATAGCCGAAGCCACACCTTTGAAATGCTCGGGATCACCAGACGATGTATCGCAAGCAGTCCTATTCTTTGCAGACGCGGACTTTGTGACCGGAGAAATCCTAACCGTGGACGGAGGCCGGCACTTGGGTCCTGACGGACCTCCGATTTCAGTATAAATATGATGAACGGTCAGGCGATTTAATCCGTAAACGCTAGTTGTTAAAGTTCCTGGTGTCCCTTAGCTCCACCGTGGGCCAACCAACGCTCAGCCTCTAGTGCTGCCATACAACCTGTCCCTGCAGCCGTAACAGCCTGACGGAAGTAGTCATCCATCACATCCCCAGCAGCAAAGATACCAGGCACAGATGTCTCAGTTCGCCATGCTGTAGGTGTCTGGACGTAACCATTTTCCTTGAGTTCTACAACTCCATTCAGGAATCCAGTATTGGGTGTGTGGCCGATCGCAACGAACATCCCTCCCACTTCAAGCTCACTTACTTCACCACTCACAGTATCCTGCAGCCTGAGAGCAGTAATAGTCTCCTCCCCAAGAACCTCCGTCACCAACTTGTTCCACTCGACGCGGATCTTATCATGAGCTAGAGCCCGCTCAGACATGATTTTTGAGGCTCGAAACTCATCTCTCCTGTGAATGACGATGACTTGCTCTGCGAACTTGGTTAGGTAAAGTGCGTCCTCCATCGCCGAGTCCCCTCCACCTATTACAGCAAGAGTATTCCCTCGGAAATGAGGGAGTGCCCCATCACAGACTGCGCATGCACTTACACCACCACCCGACTGTGCAAGTCGTTCTTCATTCTCTAGGTCCAGCCATTTCGCATTCGCACCCGTAGCTAAGATCACGGAATCCGCAAGAACTTCTGTATCTGTATTTGAGCGTAGCCTGAAGGGATATTGACCGGGGTCAATATCAACGATGTCCTCCCAGACGGAACGGGTGCCGAAGCTGAGGGCCTGCTCCCGCATCTCGACCATCAAGTCCGGGCCCATTACTCCCGCCCTAAAGCCCGGGTAATTTTCTACGTCTGTCGTAAACATGAGCTGGCCACCTGGAATCATCGTCCGACTTCCGGCTCCTTCGAAAACAAACGGCTTCATCTGAGCTCTGGCAGCATAGATCGCCGCTGTCCAAGCAGCGGGCCCGGACCCGATAATGACGACAGTCTCTCGCTCTCTAATTTCCTGGTCACTCATGTTGCCCTACTCCCTAACGTCTTCCCGGCAGAATGCGCATCTGCACTAGCACCAGCAGGCATATCACTTCTCCAACAGATCTGGAACCCTATTTGTTGAACACCTTCATGTTGGTCGAATGCCCAGGGTTCATCCGGGCACTTGGATCGATATAGCGCACTGCATGATTCACTGCGATCGCAGCTTCGGAGAAGCCACTGGCGATCAAGTCTAGCTTTCCTTCGTAACTAACGATGTCACCTGCCGCATATATCCCCTCGATATTCGTGCGCATCAATTGATCTACTGTGATGCGATTCTTGGTCACCTCAACCCCCCACTTCCTGACCGGTCCGAGGTTTGGCTTGAAGCCCAGACACGACAATAGAATATCACACCCAAGACTCAACTCTTCATCTGTTCGGTTTTCGTAGATCGTCAACTTCTCAACGTGACTCTCACCCAGAATTTCCCGCACCTCGTGAAAGGTGTGGAGTTCGACCTCACCTAATGCAACGGCCTCTTGCATACGCTGCACTGTCACTTCATGCGCTCGCCACCCATCTCGACGATGGACGAGAGTCATCGATGCGGCAACATCCTTTAACATCAAAACGAAGTCGAGTGCAGAGTCACCACCTCCAACCACAACGACCCGTTTACCGCGGAATGCCTCAGGATCTGTCACAGAATACTCTATGCCCCGGTGCATCATGTCTTCATAGCCCGGACACCGCAGTGGCATGGGCTCAAACGCCCCCTTCCCCCCTGCGATCACGATAGTCTTTGTCAGATGAGCACCGCCCCCGCAATGCAAAGCAAAGTGTCCCTTAAGCCACTGTACGTCCTCAACTTGTTCGTCAAGCACGATATCTGGCTTAAACTGCATTGCCTGATCAATCAGGCTCACTGCTAAATCCTTTGCGAGGACTTTCGGGAAGCCACCTACGTCAAAGATATACTTCTCTGGATATAGCGCGGTGAGCTGTCCTCCGAGCTCAGGAAGAGAGTCAATAATCCTGCAGGACATACTTCTCATGCCGGCATAGAAGGCGGCAAAGAGGCCGGTCGGCCCGCCACCTATGACGGTGATATCGCGTATTTCGTCAGCCATAGCGGGAAAAGTCTAACCGCACTCTCCAGGGGGTCAACTGAAGTCGTCCGTCTCTAAAGTTGGCTTTAGCTGTCCATCAATCTTGGGCCTAAATCCTATTCCGGCGAGGACTCGTTGAGCCTCCTGTACGATTTGGTGCAAATTCTGGTAATCGATCTTACTACAGGCTTCATGGGCAGGCACCCAGACACATTCAGTGATCCCCTCCTCGAACTCAGGCATGGGGTCCCCTTTTTCAGAGTACATTAAGTAGAACGTCCCTGACTTATGGACCACACCACCCTTGGCACGAAAACTCCAGTCGGTAACTCCAAGCTGTAAGCCTAACTCCAAATCAGAGAGTCCGGTCTCCTCATTCACTTCACGCAGGGCCGCCTGTTTGGAACTTTCCCCATGTTCGAGATGACCCTTCGGGAGTCCCCATTGTCCATAGCGATCACGGATCACAAGGCAGTGAATGACGCCTTCGAGCATTCGGACCACTACACCACCTGCAGTCCTTTTGACTCGGCACTGTATCATAGGCTTCGAGGGCTTAGTCAACTGCAACGACCGGGAGGCAGAACCCTATGAGGCGGCTCACTACTTCACCGCCAAGCAGCTCTTGCGGCTTTGTCAGAGCTAACTTCTGGTCTCCGAGATACCTTCGAACGCGAATTCGATCTCGTCCATCTGATCATTCTCACCCGGTAATACATAAACAACCTTGATGCTTTTAACAGCTGACTGTGGATCTGTCAGAGCTACCTCGAACTCAAGCGCCTGATCATCGGAAGTAATACCGGCACGTATCCGCTCACCGCTGTCAGCCTCTGGACCACGCGCAGGGTTTCGGAAGAGTCCTTTGCTTGACTGTCGGCCGTTCTTGAGCTGCCGTGTGACTTTAATCCGTTTGAGCCAATCCGGTTGATAACTGATAGCGTACTTAAAACCTAACTGGTCGGTTCCCCGACCTTCTCGATTGTGACGTGCCAATACAAGTCCTCCACAACCCAATTGGATTACAAAAACACATCAGAATAAACATTCCTGGATGCATGACAACAAGTTGAGTTCCGCAAATGCAGCACGGCCCCAAGAAGTAATCATGTAATTGACCTTGGCGGATACTCAGATGCCAGTGGCCCCAGAGATGGGCTACCAGAAATAGGAAAAGTTGAAACGAGACCTTCGGATTAGGGTTGACCGATTTAGAGGAGGTGATTATTCTCGCGTTGGTACTATGAAGGATACCCTCCAAAATCGCATTTTTCCTGGCCACTCTCGCCTAACCGAGAGAGCTTCCTTTAGCTAAGGCCAGTTTGAAGGTCTAATAACTTTCCGTTTGCTATTTAGTATCCCCAACATCAAGCAAACGGTTAATTCACAGCCCACATTAGCACACCTTACGGAATCCCAGCGTGGACATCGCAGACCTCAAGATTAAGAGCGTCGGTGAACTGCATGACCTGGCTGAAGAGCTGGAAATCAGCAACTTCACAGGTATCCGCAGACAAGACCTGACCTTTAGAATTGAACAGAAATTATTCGATTCTGATGTAGTGCTCCGAGGCGGGGGCGTCCTCGAAATCCTCCCAGAAGGCTACGGTTTCTTACGCTCACAGGAGTTTAACTACTTATACGGTCCTGATGATATTTATGTTAGCCCGTCCCAGATCAAGCGCTTCGATTTGCGCACAGGTGACACTATAGCTGGGCAGGTTCGCCCCCCCAAGCGAGGAGAACGCTACCTTGCATTGCTGAAAATCGAAGCCGTGAGCGGCCTATCCCCTGAAGAAGGTGGAAAGCGAGTTCAGTTTGACAACCTGCGCCCGACTTACCCAGAGAAACGCTTAGATCTAGAAGTTCCCGGGGAGGAAGGCAGCATTTCCACAAGAGTCCTCGACTTAATTGCTCCGATCGGGAAAGGGCAGCGAGGACTTATCGTATCGCCTCCTAAAGCAGGTAAGACCATCATCCTTCAGGAGATAGCCCACTCTATATCGATTAACGACCCGGAAATCCACCTGATCGTGCTACTCATCGATGAGCGGCCTGAAGAAGTGACGGACATGGCAGGACACGTGAATGCCGAGGTGATTGCATCAACTTTCGACGAACCTGCCGAAAGGCATGTTCAGGTCGCGGAAATGGTGATGGAGAAGGCTAAGCGTCTTGTTGAACACGGGAAGGATGTCGTGATTCTGCTGGACTCAATCACGCGCCTTGCTAGAGCCTACAACTCGACGATGCCACACTCTGGGAGAATCATGTCTGGCGGTGTAGATGCTAAAGCTCTGCACAAACCGAAACGTTTTTTCGGAGCTGCACGAAACATCGAAAATGGCGGATCTTTGACAATCATTGCGACTGCATTGATTGAAACTGGTAGCCGGATGGATGAAGTGATCTTTGAAGAATTTAAGGGAACCGGAAATATGGAACTTCTGCTAGATCGCACTATCTCCGACAAGCGAATCTTTCCTGCGATCGACCTAAACCGTTCAGGTACAAGGAAAGAAGAACTCCTTCTGAATGAAACTGAACTCAACCGTGTATATTTGCTCCGAAATTTCTTAGCGGACATGCCACCAGAAGAGGCAATTGAATTCTTGCTCGCTCGGATGGCGCGTACCGAGACAAATCAAGAGTTCCTGGACTCGATGACTCAGGGGGACTAACAGACTTGGATTGTTAGAGGTAGCTGGCTTGGCATAGACAACCCCGTCTCGACGTAATCACTTTCTCCCATGCATAGTCACCTCGATTTATGGGTGCGAGTTGGTTGCTATTTCATCATTTTTTGAGAGAATGAGATAACATTGACCCTCACATCATCGGCTCACCATTCATTCGGACTATGTTTGAAAATCTGACCGCTGAAGCTGATCGTTTGCTTGTAGAAGCCCTAAATGCATCCGGTGAACGCGATCCCCGTGATTATTATCGGGATCAGGTGAAGGAGCTAAAAGGGAGCAACCCAGAAAGATACGATGCTGCAATTGAGTACTACCGAAATAAGCTCATCCCCCTGGTTGCATCAGGAGAGGAAGAGCCCATCATCGCCTGGATGGAATACGGTAGATTTCTAGCTAAATCGCTCATGCCCGGGCAAACTGTAAGCATAGATCCATCCGGAGAATCACATCCCTACGAGCCAACGACGGCTAGTGGAAAATTGGTGCTCCACATCCCGGAATCTGGGAAAGGCGGCAGAGCAATCCTTGTGGGGTTGCCCAGCGAGCTGAGCCCCGCCCAGCGGGCGACCTATGACGTCTTGGTATCTGGAAGACATAAGATGCCAGGTTGAGCCCCAGCATGGATCATACATCTTCCACAAGATAAGCAACTCCCCAAGCTCCTATACCAAGATGTGTCGCTATAACTGGTGTCGCGGGAGCTGCGAAAACCTCGACTCTATTCCCATACCGTCCCCTGAGTTCATCTGTGATTGGCTGGACGATTTCGGGCATCCCAACATGAAAGATCCCAAAACGCATACGTTCCGTACCATCAGGAATGCGTTCATCGACAAGTTTCATCAATTGACTTCGGGCCCGAGTCACACCGATAGCCTTACCTGCAGAAGTAACATGCCCGCGTTTGTCGATCTCTAGCACAGGCTTAATTCCTAGGAGCCTCGCGAGAAACGCCTGGCCCGATCCAAGGCGTCCAGATGCGACAAGTCTCTTTAACGTCTGCACAGTAAAAAAAATCCCAGATTGGCTACGAACCCTTGTGATCTCCCTAACTATCTCCTCCGGTTGCCACCCAAGCTCGGCCAGTTCACAGGCCTTCACGACTAGCAAGCCCTGAAGAACCGATGCACTGAGCGAATCGGCCATATAAATATTGGCCGCCTGAAATCCTGATGCTGCAGCCTCGCCTGCTGCGAAGGTCCCTGACAACGTGGACGCTGCGAGTACTGCTAATACAGCTTCCCCTTCTTCCGCCGCGCGGGCGTAGGTCTTTGTGATGTCAGCTCGGCTGGGTTGACTAGTCGTTGGTAATTCAGAATCATCTTCAAGTTTTTTATGGAATTCCTCAGTGGCAATGTCAATTCCAGCTCGATAAGACCGATCCCCATCGATCAATAAGAGAGGTATTACATGTATCCCATGCGCGCGAAGGATCTCCTCAGACAGATCAGCTGCTGAATCTGTTACAATTGAGACGGGCCGACGGGCAAGCTGAATGTGACCTTCCGCAGCCCGTTGGATAGTGCGGTGTTGTGCACGCATGTCCTCAGCTTTGTGTGTAACCAAATCGCCCAAACCTCTGAGGTAGTCGAAAACCTGCTCAGGCCCATCAGTGTGGATATGAATTTTCAGCACACGGTCCGAGCGGATCACAATCATGGAGTCACCTGCAGATCGGAGCCTACTCTGCACACTGGTTTGTGTGGGGAGCGAGTCACCGTGTACTAGCGCCTCGGTGCAAAAACGAAATTGTTCCTGACTAACCGGATATTCCATGAGAGACGCAGGAGAAGCTATGACCTTATCATGCACTTGAGATTCAACAGAGATCGGTAGTGACCCATCCACCAAGTAAAGAACTCCTTCCAGTAAGCTCACGAAGCCCTTAGCCCCTGCATCAACCA
This sequence comes from Gemmatimonadales bacterium UBA1120, assembly GCA_002313925.1. Lineage (GTDB taxonomy): Bacteria > Gemmatimonadota > Gemmatimonadetes > Longimicrobiales > Gaopeijiaceae > UBA1142. The sequence continues at coordinate 30,181 of DCAZ01000038.1, read as the reverse complement.
CCCCAGCTGTCTTGAGGACAGGCAGAAGATCAGGTGTCCTTTCAAGCGAATCTCGAGCCTCATTAACGAGATGCTGCAGCAAAGCCACAAAATCCTTTGCGGCACTCTGGGTAGCAGCTAAGGCGGTATCGTGGATAACGGTGAGAATCGTACCCTCCACAGGCTTATCTAGTGCTTCTCGCAGACTCGTGGCACCCCGATGGAAAGCACAGCAGAACTCAGCTGTGTTGACACGGTCATAACCGGATAAGCCGTCCGCGAAGCCAAGTAAGAAGTGAGATAGCATCATCCCACAGTTACCTCTGGCACCCATAACAGCTGCGTCGGCTGCCCTTCGTGCGACCTCGGCAACCGACGTGGCGCGACTGGGTCCCACGATGTCCGCGATCGCTCGAACTGTCAAAGTGAGATTTGTTCCAGTATCCCCGTCAGGAACCGGGAATACATTGATCCGGTTCAACTCATCTCGCTGTTGCTGAGCATAATCGCATGCCGCAAGGAGTGAGCGGCGCAGCCGCGAGCCATCAAGATAGTGAATCTGCATCGTCGATCCCGTCATATGACCGGCGTCTGCTAATGTAGTAGTTGGGATATATATCTAGATATGCCAACCCACAAATCGAGTCCCCAACAACCCTGCTCGAAGTGTGAATACAATCCTGAGGTCTTACACTCGTGAAACCCAACACACATTTTTATCTGGGCTTGTATCCTCTCACACTCAAGCTACGGTATCGCTAAGAATTCAAGGGTGGATAGACACATGACATTCGTTGCAACCAACCCAACTACTGGTGATACAATCGCCTCGTATCCGATGATGTCTGAAGAGGGTGTCAACGAGATCATACTAGCAGCACAAGAAGCTCAACTCATTTGGAGTAAGTGCGAGATCCCAGAGCGCACGGAGATACTCGCGGGCCTGGGATCTATTCTCCGGAAACGCAAGGAAGAGTTTGGCGAACTCATGACTCTGGAGATGGGTAAACCGATACAACAATCAATATCCGAATCAGAAAAATGTGCGTGGGTGTGCGACTATTACGCCGAGCATGCTGAGCACTTCTTGGCCCCAGTACCAGCACCGACGGATGCCACAATCAGTTATTGGACCCATCGTCCACTAGGCATCGTGCTAGGAATCATGCCCTGGAATTTCCCTTTCTGGCAGGTAGTTCGCTTCGCTGTTCCTGCACTGACCGCTGGCAACGCAGTACTATTAAAACACTCACCGAGTGTACCAGGATGTGCCGAAATACTCGCACATATTTTCGCGGAAGCTGGCTATCCGGATGGTCTATTTACCAACCTCGCGATCAATCTTGAAACAACGGGAGAAGTGATCGATCACCCGCTTGTTCGGGCGATTAGCCTAACCGGGAGTGTTCAGGCAGGACGATCCGTTGCTTCTAGGGCGGGCGCTGCAATCAAGAAATGTGTACTCGAGTTGGGTGGTAGTGACCCGTCAGTGATCCTTGCTGATGCCAATATCGATGCTGCTGTCACCAGCTGCAGGTTAGCGCGCACTATCAACTCAGGCCAAAGCTGTGTCGCAGCAAAACGCTTTGTGGTTGTTGAACCTGTCCGAGAGGAGTTCGAGGCGAAGTTGGTCAGTGCTATGGAAGCTACTGTGATGGGTGACCCCCTGAACCCCGCGAGCGACATTGGGCCATTAGCCCGGGAAGACTTACGGGACACGCTCCATAATCAGGTTCAACGATCAGTCAACGATGGCGCACTTCTTCTGACAGGTGGAGAACCTCCTGATGAGCCAGGGTGGTGGTACCCTCCCACTGTTTTGACAAATGTGGGCCCTGGCATGGCAGCCTACGAGGAAGAACTCTTTGGACCTGTGGCATCCATCCTACCAGTGAGCAATGAAGAAGAAGCTATTCGGGTTGCGAATGACACCGCTTACGGCCTCGGAGCTTCAGTGTACACTGAAGATTCCGCACGAGGAGAGAAAATTGCTGCCGAACTAATAGACGCAGGCAACTGTTTTGTGAATGGCATCGTAAAGTCTGACCCGAGACTGCCATTCGGCGGCACGAAAGATAGCGGTTATGGACGTGAGCTTTCCCCACTAGGAATCCTTGAGTTCACATATCCGAAAACAATCTGGGTGAAGTAGGGAGTCTCATCGGAATTCAGGATAAACAGTCAACACCCGGCTCAAAGAGGGGTTATTCAAAATGTCCAGGGACTGCCTTGTGCATCTCAGACTGAACATCCTCTGCTTTGCGCATAGTCGAAAGATCTAATTCAAAGTCTTCGACACTAGGACGACGAAGCTTGCCAAGAAACTCCTCAATTTCTCGTCCGGATAGCCCGATTTCTTTGAGCTTGTCGGAAGAGAAACTCGTGCTTGGCCTAGCAGAGATACTGGATTCATCTGCATCTAGGAGCTCTGCTAGTACGCTGAGTTCAGCCCGGCTCATGCTTTGACCAAGCAGGTCATAATCAAGCCACGCTTCGAACGATAATGGGGCAACACGCTTTACCATGCCTGCGATAATGTTCGCAAAGACACGGATCTCCCACTGCGCATGGGGATCTGCCCTGAGCGATAGGAAGTGCAGCAAGTTGTGCAGATCAATCTTCCAGTACCACTGTGTGTAGGTAGAGAGAGGTAAATCTATCCGAGCAATTTCCCTTGCAATGTCCTCACCAATCATCCAAGAATAGCCTTCACCAGCATCTGCTCGAATTCTCTCCCAACGTTCTACGGCAGACTTATAAATCTCCGCTGAAGCAAGCTGCTCGCGTCCCTGGTTGTTCGACTGGCTCTGGAGCGCAAAGTGCTCTTCGTCCGGCATATAAAACAGCAGCGGCATAAGGCTATAGCGTCCGCTGTACTCATTAATAGACGCACTCCTGTGACGCACCCATTGCCGCGCGATGAACATCGGCATTGCACAATGGAATTTGAACTCAACCATCTCACTTGGTGTGGTGTGGCGATGGCGCCTGAGATAACGGATCAAGCCACGTGTAAGTGATACCTTACGTGTGCCAGCGCCATAACTTACTCGGGCCGCTCGCTCGACATCCTCGTCGGTGCCCATGTAGTCCACCAAGGCCACAAAGCCATGGTCAAGCGCCGGAAAATAGCCCCCGAGAATTTCTTCGGCTGCCTCCACTGTAGGTCGTTTTGTTTCCAGACTCATCGAAGGATCATCTCTCGCTCACACAGAACAGGGAGCCCGAATATAGCCGACCTCGTAAGCCTCGATAGAGACGGTTTTCTTTACTTGGAATGGAGTCACTAGGCCTAATAATAGACCACTACATATTAGAGCACACTCAGTAGGTTCAGGGATTCGACAGTCCCCATTCACCGATGTCTGACTCCGGCTCAACCCCGAGCGCATCCGCAATCCGAGTGATGTAGTTGAAGTACCCTATGATCTGTGTTGCATCATGGATCGCAGTGTCCTCAAAGCCATGAATACGTAGAGATTCGAGGTCACCTGGACCTATTTCTTGCTGATCCAGAGTGAGTTTTTCCGCGAACAGACACAGTGCTTGATCTTTTTCAGACAGATCCGCAGAGCGCCAGTCCGTGGCGATGGCCTCTACAAACGCGTCTGCTTCATCTGCTGACTTGAACCTTTCCGTAACCTCTTCCCGGAGGTCATGTGCGTGCGATTGCACTCAATAGAAACAGTTAGTCGCCTTTGATGTAACTACGGCTAGCATCTCTCTCTGCACCCGCGACAGGGGAGACGGAGTGAACATCAATGCGCGATAAAGCCCCATGGAAGCTTCCATCGCAGTCGGGTTAAGGCTCATCACATGGACGATATTCCATACGCGACCTGCTCGACCGATCGCATCGTCGAATTGCTTTTTGAGTAAGCCGTCAGCTTCTGATAAAGGGATCTGCTCTATATAAGGCATGCTCATACAGGTTGAATGATACCAGATCTGTGAAATGTACTGCCTTAGTAAAGGATCAGCCTCAGGTACCCTTCACTGCCCTCGGCAATGGCGGAGAGAATCTCTCATCGAGAAGGACTACAGAACTCAGATCCAGAAATAGGAAACAGAGGGCACCTTGAAAGGGACTGAGCATTTAAACAGCTTGGCCGGATGTTTGATGCCCTTACCGAGCTTGATCTCCATTGACCCTTCATTTGGTTGACCGTGCCGAAGCCTATTCGAACCGCACGGCCATCGTAGTAGGAGAGGACGCCTACACATACTCAGACCTATTACGAGTTTCCAGTATAGTTGCTACCCGGCTGCTCTCTGGACGGAAGAACCTAAATGCGGGCCGCATATGCATCCTAGTACCACCCGGATGGGACTACGTGGTTATGCTGTGGGGTATCTGGCGTGCAGGCGGTGTGGCGGTACCGATGGCAATATCACATCCTCCTGCTGAGTTAGCACATGTGATAGAAGATGCTAAACCTGAAGCGATCATCGCTCATCCAACCCTCTTTGCTCAGATCAATAATCTAGCCGACGAACGCGGGCTCCCAGTGCTTGAGAGTTCAACTTTATCCCAAGAAATCCCTCTTTGCGAGATCCCGATAGTTCAGGAGGAGGGTCCATCAATGATCCTCTACACGTCTGGAACCACCGGACGACCCAAAGGAGTCGTCCTAACCCATAAGAATATTCGTAGTCAAGTCGAGTCCCTTACTGTTGCCTGGGGCTGGGATCATGACGATCACATCCTCCTCCACCTTCCCCTGCACCATGTTCATGGCATCGTAAACGTTTTGCTGTCAGCACTATGGAATGGGAGCACATGCGAGATTTTCCCTCAGTTTAATGCCGTCGAAGTTTGGGAACGATTGAGTCACAGGAATATCACGCTCTATATGGCTGTACCAACTATCTATCGTCGTCTAATAGAAGCCTGGAAGCGCGCGAACTCTGCTACACGAACTGCTTGGGCTTCGGGCGCTGGTGCCTGCCGACTTTCGGTTTCCGGCTCAGCTGCGTTACCCGTGACAACGCTGGAACTGTGGGAAAAAATAACTGGCCAACGCCTACTTGAGCGTTACGGTATGACAGAGATTGGAATGGCACTCTCAAACCCCCTTAATGGTGAACGCCGACCCGGATATGTAGGCAAGGCACTACCTGGGATAGAGGTTCGTCTGGTGGACGAGGTTAACCACCTAGTCGCAGAAGGTGAGCCGGGCCTGATACAAGTCCGCGGAGCTACAGTATTTAATGAATACTGGCGTCAACCCAAGGAAACAGAGGCAGCCTTCACGACTGATGGATGGTTCATAACTGGTGACCAAGCAGTTGTGGAGGCAGGTGCGTACCGCATACTCGGCCGTTCCAGTGTCGATATCTTAAAAACGGGCGGTGAGAAAATCTCGGCTCTAGAAATTGAGGGGGTTATGCTCACCCATCCAGGAGTCCGTGAGTGCGCAGTGGTAGGTGTGCCGGACGTCGATTGGGGGGACCGAGTCTGCGCAGTAATTGTGTCCGAAGACAAAGATCACCTTTCGACAGATGAGCTTCGAGCATTTGCTAAAAAGCGGCTCGCCCCTTACAAGGTCCCCAAAGAAATCCTAATAGTCCCCGAGTTGCCGCGTAATACAATGGGTAAAGTGACCAAACCGGAAGTACTCAAGTTCTTCAAACCGGAAAAAGCATAGTGATCTACCATCAACTCTCTACTTTCCCCTCATGATTGACTCAGTGATTGCAAACCTGCGCGAATACTGGATGGTTCACTCACTCCTCGCGCTATACACCGTGATGCTCGCACACCACGCATGGACCGGAAAAAGAAAAACGAAAGGGCTCGCGGACTATTACGTTGGTGGACGGAATATGGGTGGCTGGATCATCGGCCTCTCATTCTTTGCTACGTATGCAAGTACAAATTCATTCGTAGGCTTCAGCGGTCAGACATACGACTGGGGCGTGCCATGGATGCTATTCATTCCAACCTCCGTTGCCTTAAGCCTCTTCGCCTGGCTCGTAATCGCTCCTCGACTCAGAAGCTTCACCGGCGCGATGGACTCTCTCACGATACCGGATTTCATAGGCTTCCGCTTTGACAGCACCACCGCCAGAGTCTGTGCTGCCCTGATCGTTATGGCAGCTTCGTTCTTCTATATGACAGCAGTCTTTAAGGGCATCGGCAACCTACTAGAAGTCTTTCTAGAGATTCCTTATAAACTCTCAATCGTAATTGTTTTCTTTATCGTCATGCTCTACACGATGATCGGCGGCTTCATCAGTGTGGTGAAGACAGATTCAGTGCAGGGCGTAGTGATGATCCTAGCAGCTATCCTCCTGTTCACTGGAACGGTGAACGCAGCAGGTGGGCTGAGCGCAATCTCTGAGGTGCGCGCTCAGCCTGGCGGGGAAGCACTCTTTACCTGGGGAGGCGGTGTCGCAGTTCCTGTACTACTCGGCACAATGTTCGCGGGACTCATCAAATTTGCTGTCGAACCTAGGCAACTCGCTCGATTCTTTGCACTAAAAGGGGACAAAGCGATCCGGACGGGCATGCTTGTCTCAACGATTACATTCGGTTTCGTATTCTCGCTCTTGATCCCAATCGGACTCTATGCGAGACGAATCTTCCCTGACGGCCTCGGGGACACTGACCTTGTAATTCCCAATCTCTTGAATGAAGTCTTTGGGCAGGGCACCGCTGCATTCTTGTTAGTCGCTATGGTAGCGGCGGCAATGTCATCACTCGACTCGGTGCTTCTCGTACTGGCATCAACTACGGAGCGGGACATCGTCGGCGTAGTCAAGCCCGGTCGAAGTGAGAAGGACCAAATGTTTTGGACGAAGGGATGGGTAGCGCTATTCGCATTCATCACCATGCTGATCTCTCTAAATCCGCCTGGTGGTATAGTCACCCTTACAGCGTTCAGTGGTAGCCTCTACGGTGCTTGTTTTTTCCCAGCCATCGTCTTTGGACTTCATTGGAAACGAGGAAGTGGTTCAGCGGTTATGGCTTCGTTTGGTGTGGGAATCACGACACTCCTGACGTGGGATTTTATTCCAGGTTCAGAAGTGGTACATGAGGTTTTCCCTGCGATGTTGCTTTCAACTCTTGCCTATGCTGTTACCTCATTCATGACACCTGACAGTGCAAGTGATACAGTGCTGAACTTGATGAACAAAGCGAGTCACAGCCTCGCTGATTGAGCGCCTGAGTGATCAAGTTTTGGTACCACTCACTTGTCAACACTGACACCATCAAACCGGCCCTCGTAAGTTAAGTTATTACCTGTATCCGAACTCTAACGCGGCAGCCCAAACAGTAAGTCAGCTTGCCCATTTCAAGCTCGATCCGCAGTGGTTCATGGAACTTTGCGATTTCCCTGGGATTCCAGATACACGTAGTATGTTGTGAGAAATTGGGGCGTAGAGTCCTATGCATCACTCTTGGATGAAAGATCTAAGTTTAGATTTCGAGAAACGTTATGACACGGCACACATCATAAATACATTTACTGGCAGCGTTTGGGCAGTTGTCCTTCTGCTTGGCTTAACCTCTTGCACTCCTATGGGGCGTCCCATTGGCGGAACCGGTGGAGGGAGTGACCCGTTCTCGGGACGAAGCAGCGCTGAACCTCAAGACATCGAATTGATCGTGGAGAACCTTAATTTCAACGATGCCAGGCTTTATGCAATTAGCGGTGGATCACGCCGCCGTGTGGGTCAAGTTAGTGCCCTTTCGAGCCAAACTCTTAAGATCCCCTGGTCTCTCATGACGGATCGCCTGCGGATAGAGGTCGATCTCGTCACGGGGCCAAGCTGCGTGACGCCCGAAGTAATGGCCGACCCTGGCGAAAGGATTTACCTACAGATTGCGTCCCGATTTGATGGAAGCGGGCTCTGTAGATGAGCAGTGCCCCAGATACCTTCCTGCTCATTGATGCTTAAGCGGTTCCTGACTGCTCACTCATAGATCAAGAAACTTGTAACACTCTCTTCAAAAGTGTCGAGATCTTCCTGCACACCCTCTAGAACCTCATCCACGGTAGCACCGTCGTCTATCCTACGCCGTAGGCCATCGTGCCCCCAAATTAGATCTATCGGCATCAAATCTTCCTCATATTCGTAAGGCGGTTTAGACCAGTCGAATTCCTGCGAAGCAAGTTCTCTGGCCGCCCTGATGATTGCTACCGCGGTTCGTACAGGCTGAAATGTTTCCGGATCAGTAACGTGCAGCTGTCCTCCTGCACACATGGCCCCAGCGTATTTCTGAAAGGTGGGCTCAAAATGACAGGGGCGGATCGTTACACCGTCTAAGCGCTCCTGACCTAAGAAGTCCTCCAGATGTTCGATGTTCAGATAGGGAGCACCAAAATACTCAAAGGGCTTCGTGGTCCCTCGCCCTTCTGAGAGATTGGTCCCCTCCAACAGAACCATACCTGGATAGACGAGACACGATTCCGGAGTCGGTAGGTTAGGGCTAGGTGCCACCCACGGTAATCCGGTATCACTCCATCCCATGGACCTACGCCAACCCCTGCACTCGATTACTTCAAGGTCGCACCCGATACCTCGGGTTTCGTTCATCCAGGCCGCTAACTCACCACAGGTTAACCCGTGACGCAGTGGAATAGGATGTAGGCCAACAAAGGACTCGAAGTCCTCCCGAAGCACCGCACCTTCTCTCTGAATTCCACCAATGGGATTGGGCCGATCCAGTACAATGAAACGGAGACCTGCTTCGGCACACGCTTCCATTGCCAACAGCATTGTCCAGATGAAGGTGTACACACGGACTCCTACGTCTTGGAGATCGAACACGATAGCATCCAGCCCTCTCAGCATCTCTGGGGTAGGTTTGCGGACATCGCTATAAAGCGAGTGCACGGGCAGACCTGTGTAAGGATCAGCATAGTGCTCGGACTCAATCATGTTGTCCTGTTTCTCACCCCTGGCACCGTGCTGTGGGCCGAAAAGAGCCCTGACCATGAATCCCTCTTGTAACAAAGCATCAACTGAGAGTCGAAACCCCCTCGTTACCGAAGCAGGATGGACAATCAGTCCAAGAGAGAGGCGTCGTAGATGGGATGCTTCACCAGCAAGAAGTCTCTCGAGACCACTAGTCACCTGAATGAAGTGGTTACGGTTGCCGCCGAGTGATCCGGAGAGGCATCCGGTGTTCGGCATCATTCACCCCTAGAATCACAGTGTATTCTCCGGGTGGAACCAAATCGGTTCGCCCGGAGAACCCAGCTCCGCGCCCACCCTGATCTGAGCCCATACGTTCAAGCGTCCACTCGACCGCATGCAATCCTGGATCGCCGCTTGCCTCAAGGATATTCACCACTTGGCCACGGTTATCCTGAATCTCCAGATTCACTTCAGCTTCTTCATTAAGCCAATAGTGAACGTACGCGCTCTGCACTGCGGAAGTACTAGAACGGCCCCTCCCATTACCAAGCGCGAGAAGCCCACCTTCAGGTTCAAACATATGCGATGTTGTAGCAACAATTTCAGTGGTCAGCTGTTGTAGCTGTCTCACATCAAACGCGAACATTCCCCTTCCATGTGTTGCAGCAACCATGATGTCATCCCGAGGATGAATCACCAGATCATGCACAAAAGTACTCGGGAGACCATAAGGAAGTGCATGCCACCTGCTCCCTCGATCCAGAGACACATACACGCCCACATCATTACCTACATAAAGTAAGTTCGGGTTCTTGGGATCCTCGCGAATGATGTTAACAGGTCCAAATGGGATTCCGTCGGCGATACTTTCCCAAGTATCTCCGTAGTCCGTGGACCTCCAGACGTAGGGAGCAAAATCATCACTACGGCGACCGTTCTGCGTGATATAGACGGTGCTTTCATGGTACTCAGACGCCAAAACCTCAGAAGTGAACCGGTCAGGATGTAAACCACCTGAGATATCGGTCCATGATTCACCACCATCTCGTGTGACATGAACTCGGCCGTCATCAGAACCGGCATAGAGGAGTCCCTCAGTAATCGGTGACTCTGAAAGTGCCGTGATCGTCTGGAACTGGATATCCCCTAGACGATCCGGGTCATTGTGAGTCAGGTCGGGGCTAATACGCTCCCAATCGTCCCCTTGGTTGGTAGAACGAAATACGTGATTCATACCGTGGTAGATCGTGTTTGGGTCGTGGGGCGACATAATGAAGTGAGCAAGCCACTGGCCTCGGTACGGGAGCTCGCCTTCGGGTGGCCTAGGAACGATTTGCTTTGTCTCTCCGGTCGTCCGATTCGTTCGTGAGATCGTGCCATAGAACCCCGCTGAATACACGATATCCGTATCCCTAGGGTCTATGGCATGATGACTACCCTCTCCACCTGGGGCTCCATCAAACTCTACGGCTGGTATCTCATGCCTGCCGTTATTGAGGTTAATAACACCCGTGTAGGAACCATGGTCCTGAACCGAGCCATACACTCGAAAGGGATCACCCATATCGAAGTTGACATTGAAGAACTGAACCATCGGAAGTTCACCGAAGAAACGCCAATTTTCGCCGCCATCATAGGACACATAGGCACCACCATCGTTTGCGTTCACTAGATAATCCGAATTATTCGGGTCTATATAGAGACCGTGATGGTCACCGTGCATTCCAGACAGTCGCCGGAATGTTCTTCCGCTATCCTCAGATACGTTCAACCCAAGACCCATTACATAGATCTTATCTGGGTTGTTTGGATCAACTCTCATCTGACCGAAGACCCAACCATATGTGCCACCAAGACCTTCCATGAACTGATTGTGTTCGCTGGTCCGACGCCACGAGCCACCACCGTTATCTGATCGAAAAACAGTCGCCCCACGGATCACACCCCCTCGAGGACGTCCGTACGCATCGGCTTCACCTTCCTCGGCTTCACGCGCAATCTCGTAGTTGTCTACAAACGCGTATATCGTCTCAGGCTGTGAGCGGGCAATGTCGATCCCTATCCGACCTCGAAACCTTGGGCTGGGCAAACCATCGTTCATCTGCCGCCAACTTTCCCCTCCATTAGTGCTTTTCCACACGCCTGAGCCTGTGAAGTACTCATCGGCACCCGTCAATGCAGGTTCATTACGAGGATCATTGAATTTGGCTCGTCGGCGTTGCCAGGTAGCAGCATACAGAGTGTTCGAATCAAGCGGATGGATTACAAGATCAATGGCCCCAGTCATGTCATCGATGAACAGCACTTTATTCCAGTTGTGACCACCATCAACGGTCTTATAGACCCCTCGTTCGGGATTATCACGGTACTCATGACCGCTAGCAGCGACCCAAACGACCTCCGGGTTTTCCGGATGCACGACGATACGGCCAATGGTCTGGGTCTCAGTCAAGCCCATATGCTGCCATGAGTTGCCCCCATCCGTTGACTTATAGATCCCAGCGCCCGCATGCGAACTACGGAAGATATTTGCCTCTCCGGTACCTACCCACACTATCTCCGAGTCTGATGGAGCAATCGCCAAATCCCCTATTGAGGTGGTCAATTGCTCATCGAAGAGCGACGCCCAAGTAACCCCTTCATTCTCCGTTTTCCAGACGCC
>DCAZ01000038.1:2094-18291 GCA_002313925.1 Gemmatimonadales bacterium UBA1120 | reverse complement strand
GCGATATCAGTAGACCTTCCACTGATATTTGTAGGGCCAAGATGCTGCCAGGGCAGGTTTTTGAATAACGATCCCTCAACCATTGAGCGATGTGTCTGGTATGCGGAAAACCTCTCCGCTGCAGACATCCGACTCTCTTGTGCAATAATGGAGTATGGTGCGACCACTAGGAGGATCACTGCCGTTAAGGCTCGCTGGTAGGACTTACACATGGTATTCGACCTCATGGGCTTGATATGAGTTCATTCAAGGTGACATCCTGACAGTGGGGTACCACTGGTCATGAGCGTGAACGTACGGATGCCACTTTCGCATACGCTAGACGTGGAGCCGTTATTCAGTGGAGACTTGAGTATAAAATCCACTGCGGAAAAGAGTGCTCGTGCCTCAGGGTACCTCTAATCTAAAAGCCAAAATTCAACCGTTGGATCGGATTTCCACACGATGGACCCGAGCTCCACTCTCCCCTCTGACACGGATCGTATCGCCCGCTGTCTCAATACCGTCAAAGCCACCGCGAATCGTGAGGAGTTGATTCTCGGGTACTCCGCAAATCCGGTAGTAGCCATCAGCGTCGGCAGTCGCTTGGAGTCCAAGCACATCCGCCTGCTGTGGCACCCCACCCAAAGTTGCTCTGAAACGCTCCCACGTCAGGGAAACAGTTGCCCCCGGAAGCGCCCGACCTCGCCGATCAACAACTTGTCCGAGGACGGCTGCAGAACCATCCTCCTGACTTTCATCCCGGCAAGCCTCGAAAACTACATCTGACTTTGCGGGCATCCGGAATTGAACTCCGGTCACCTGCCCTTCCACTACTTCTTCAATGATAGGAGGTGGGCGAAATCCAACTTCCTCAACACTTGGATGTGAAATACTGATTTGATATCTCCCCCCAGTGAGGCCTCGTATCACAAATTGCCCATTAGCATCTGTGAAAACCGTCTGATTCGATCCGACCATTCCCACTCGAGCTCCAGCAAGTGGTTCAATACCTAGGCTGTCCAAGACCACCCCCTCTATTGTCCCGGTCTGAGCCTCGACAATCGTCCGACCTGCAGCACCAGCTTCGCGGACCTGCATTACCCGACCCCCTGTGCGCCTGTAAGCCGTGATACGCATTCTCGATCGACCGGAAGTATCATAGAAAACTCCGATACGCGGCATCTGGATCCACCATTCGGGAACAATCCAAGTGCCGTTCGGGAGCCGTTGGAACTTGACATGCCCACCCACCTCGGATGAGTTGATGTCCGGGTCAAGGTTCTCATAGTTGTACTGAAGCCAACGCAGCTCAAAAGTCTGCCCATCAAGCCACAATGTCCCTGAGATATCTACGTTGCGGTTCCGGCCATTCGCAGGCTCAAAACCAAGGCCGACCAGACCTTCAGCTTCTCCCCGGCCAGCCGTGAATCGGAAGCAATGAGAATCTAGAAAGGGGTCCGACAACAGTACGTCTGCGTCTGGAGCAAAGTAGAGTTGTCCGTCACCATCCTTCTGAACAAACCCATTTTCAATCAGGTCTTCTGCCGGCTTGCTATCGAATAACTTTGTTCCGGTGCGCTCTTCTTCTCTCTGGATTGTCTTGGCGTCTAGAGCTAGGTCTCGCGTGTAACTCGTTGTGCGATAAAGATAGAAGGCCTCTCTGTCAGTGAATGCCGCGGCACTAAGCGCTTTTCGAGCTTCATCCCACAGGTCTGCTACCCCCAATCCCTGTGATGGCCGAACTCTACAACGCCCGCCTTCCGCTTCAACTCGCAGACCCTCAAGGACGATCGCGCTCGATTCAAGCCGCACATCCTGCGTAGCTGTTGCTCCGGCAGCAACCTGGAAGAGATCCGTTTCCACTGTGGCCTTGCCGATCATCTCGACACGCACCCTAAATGCTCCTGCCTGGAGACCCACGAACAGTACCCTGCCAAGCTGGTCTGTCAGGGCACTCTTCAATACCGTGCCCTCAGAATCTACCAAGTACGCTAGCGCTCCAAATACCGGCCTGGAGTCCTCACCATTGAGTACCCGTGCCAAGACCGTCTGCGCATTGCCATGAATCGGAATGCTGGACAATGAAGCCGCGATAAGAATAGCAAGGAAAACGCGGCCAAAGCGCATTGAAGTTCTGGGCCCAAGGACAGTCATAGGATAACTACAATGCTCTTTCCAAGGAGTTCCTGGTAGGACGAAGCGCATTGCGAGAAACCGAAGACGTGGAAGACCCGCATTCCTGAAGACATCTCAACTGATCCAAGTAACTAATCAAGCGATCCCCCCTCCAGTTAGTGCTTTGACAAGGCGGTAAAGAAATTCCTGCCCCTCGAAAAAGTTCTGGATACTTATCCGCTCATCTTGACCGTGGGCCCGGACATCATCCATATCACCGAAAAGCCCACTCACGCCGTAGACGGGTATCCCCTCTCGACGCAAATAGAGTCCGTCTGTCGCTCCTGTAGACATGACTGGGAGGACTTCCACTCCTGGCCACATCTGCTCTGTAATCCTTTCAATCGGCCCAAGAACTTCTGGGGTCAGGGGCGAAGGCGGACTCTCTGTCGCTGATCCGCGAGGCTCGACAGTCACATCAAAGGGGGTAGCTAACTCTTGAAGCTTCGTGTGCACATCTGAAGGATCATGACTCGGAAAGATTCGACAATTAACGTTCGCTTGAGCTAATTGCGGAAGTGCATTCTGGGCGTGCCCTCCCTCAAGCAAGGTTGCTACACAAGTCGTCCGCAGCCTCGAGCTATAGCCGGTCTCTGAGGATAAGACCCTAGCGGCTTGAGCATCTGCAGGATTGGACACGATTCTGCGCATTGCCTCACCCATTTCACCCCCGACGAGGTCTGCAGAGCGGCCGAAGAATGCCTCGGTAACTTCGTTGAGCATGATGGGAAAAGCGAAGTCTTGAACTGCGAGAAGCGCTCCAGCAAGATCATAAATTGCATTCTTACGCACTGGTAAAGAAGAGTGTCCACCAGGGTTTGTGCCCGTGAAAAAGAATGAGAGGAACTTCTTCTCAGCAGCTTGAACATTGTTTGAGATCTTTCTCCCATTCTGCTCCATGCCTCCACCGCCCTCGTTGAGAGCAAAGGCAGCGTCAATCAATTCACGATGCTCCTCTAACAGGTACGCGACGCCATTCCGGGGACCACCCTCTTCGTCAGCGGTTAGTGCCATGATTATGTCACGATCTGGCACAAAGCCTTCCTGCCGCATTCGAATTAAATTTGCGGTGTAGATAGCCGCCTCATCTTTGTCATCCGTAACACCGCGCCCATAGTAGTACCCATCACGCTCGATGAATTCGAACGGATTAAGATCTGGACTCCAATCCTCGGGTAGGGCTTCAACAACGTCGATGTGTGCAAGCAGCAGAATGGGCTCCTGTCCACTATCCCGCCCTCTGTATCGGGCAACAAGATTTCCTTTAGTGGGGGAATCTTCTGGCACAAGGACATGCACGTCCTCCTGAGGAAAGCCAGCTTCTAGCAAAGCGTCAGCCATCGCCTGTGCTGCGAGCGTATTGTTCCCGCGCTCGGTGTTCGTCGTATTAATCTCGACGAGTTCTTCCAGCAGTGATCGGGCTAGATTCATATGCTCTCTTGGGGATGTGGTTTGAGCAGCGGTACTCATCGCCGCCAAACCCATCGCAACAGCCAATGCCCCAGCTGATCGAAGCTTGCTAATCATCACTCAGTGTCTCCCTGTTCACCTGGTCCGTTAGGACCGGCCTATAGTGTGCGACCCAATCTCTTTCACAAGACAGGTATTAATCTATCGTATGTCCTGGTAGGGCGATCTCCCTAGCCTACCCAGGTCGTGAAATCTATAGCTGATTTGCGAGACTTCTGTTCCGGCACGCTAGCTGGCTCACCGAGGTGGATCGTCGCGACGATCCGTTCTCCATCAGCCACGCCCACTGCCGATCGCGCTAGCGGGTCCTCCATGACCGCACCACTCTTAATATGCGCCCCTAAACCCATATGGTGGGCCGCCAAGGACAGGTTCTGGAGTCCCATAAATACTGCAGCATAATCTTCCTCGCAGACTTCAGGATTTTCATCAAGTACCAAGGTGCTCGCAATCATGCAGGGTAGCGCTTCATGTGCATTAGCGACCTTGAGAATCACAGCCTCCGCCGCCCCAGAATCCTCTACTCTCTTCGCCTTTCGTCTGCCCAAAGCAGCACCGTACGCATAACGAGCCTTCGGGCCAAGCACATAGAATCTCCATGGTTCAGTCATTCGATGGTTCGGAGCTTGAACTACAGCTTCAAGTAATTGCTCAATCTCCTCTCGCGTTACGGTTCGCGCCGTAAACTCCTTGATGGAACGACGCTCATGAATTGTCTGGAAAATACTCATTTCGGAAAGCAGTCCATTGAGGATAATCACGAGTGGTTTGGGTAGCTAAAGAAAGCAATCAAGAGATCCTCTAGCTATCAACAGAACCTTTTTTAATACACGTCCAGATCCTTCCCGGATGCTAACGGGCCATTATATCCGGCCGCACGAATCTCGTTAACGAGCCCCGTATCGTCCGTACCCCAAAACAGGTGGTGATAAAGCACCAGCATACCCGGTCTAGAGCGATTGGCGATATCAGCAAGCTCAGTCGTCGAGGTGTGGAACTGCGAGTGGTAAGCCTGCCATTCTGGTGGTCGTGTAGTAAAACGCTCGGCACTGTACACCTCGTGTAGAAGGATGTCACAGCCATCACACGCCTCCACCAGAGATTCACTCGGCGCCGCATCACCACTAATCACTATCGTCCGATCAGGTCCCTCAAAACGGTAGCCATAAGAGTACTTCCAAGATCCATGTTTCACCGGAATCGCATACACGCGAACGAGTTCGTCTTCGTACACGAGCCCTGGCTCGATCTCATGAGTATTCGGTCTGTACCCGTCGCGATTCGCGCCCCGCGGTTCTAGCCCGTCGAGCCGGATGGAGATGTCGTCAGCCCACGCTTCCGCTATGCCACTCATCATCCGCTGTATCCCTGGAGGCCCGAAAACATTCAGAGGATCGGGACGATCGAGCACCCAAGGGCTGTAAAGCAAATCTGGAAGACCAACAGTATGATCGGAATGCAGGTGGGTAATGAAAACATGGTTGAGGCCCGATGCTGAGAGTGCGGGCATATCCTTCTCGCGTGCTGCCAGAGCCGCGCGGCGAACAATGCCGGCGCCAGCATCAATGAAGTAGGCACGATCATCAACCACTACTGCAGTTGCGGGACCTGACCGTTCTGGGTCCGCATTGGGTGTTCCTGTCCCTAATAAAACAAGCCGAGTGCGGGGTATGACCTGTGCGTCCAACCTCACCGGGCTAACAGTGAACCCGATAATTATCCCAACCAAGAATATCATTCGGCTTGCGTTTAGCTTCAGTCCCTTCTCCATCAGTTCTCCGGAAAGCATTGGTTGTGTGTGTTCACAATTGATGGGTCAGCCACGTATACCTCAATAATCAAGCCTAAAGAAGCATAATAACTCTAGGAGCATGGAACCGCGCCGTGATCTCTCAGTTCACCAAGATTCCATTCTATCCTGAGCGGTAAAGAATAATATTCGCTCCTTTACGGGATCCCCTGTCAATCGGCCCCAGGCGTCTGCATAAAGGTCGACTTGCTTGCGGTAACTTTTGATTCGAGAACTAAAATCCGGATCTGTACCCAGGTCCGTCTTGTAGTCGGCAATCACCCAACCCCCGTCTTCCCTGAACGCCAGATCAACTACCCCTTCGATCACCCGTAATAGAGTTTCTTCCTCCTCGACAGAGGGTTCATCACCCATTTTGGGATCCTCTGTAGTCAAAAAAATATCTATCTGTCTAGCAGTCAGGGACCTTGAGGCAGGCTTCTTCTTACTCTTTGAACTTTCAGAATCACCGCCGGCTTGGATTCCTTCGTGCTGCACGGCAAACGGCACCTCAACCATCATCTTGTCGGCTTCCTGTGCTCGGGTCCAAAGTTCCGAAGCACGCACGGCTTCTACCGTCTGAAGGAGTTCGGTAAGCTCGATCGGCTCTCCTAAATCATCGAGCGGGCGCTGATATTCTCGCAGAAGGTCTCGGCATATAGTCCTAAGAAGCTCAGGTGGAGGATCAACTGCGGCTGCTGCCAAGGCACCGTGAACTACGCTGCCCCAAGAAAACCCCCGAGAGATCTCTACTGGGTCATCTTCATCAGACCCAGTAGCCACGAACTCTTCCGAGATAATTTCATCCTTCTCCACGATTCGGGTGACAGACCTATACTCGAATGAAGGCTTGGCCGACCTGCTTAGTCTATCAGTTGCTGCCTTACGATCTCGCTCGATCACCTCCTTCTTAAGAGAGAGTTCCGCTCGTGGCTCTGGTTCATCAGCGGTCATGAGCTGACCCTCAGGCTCCAGTTTTGTCAGCAACGGATCGAGTTTAAGCCACGGTGACTGCTCGTTGTGGGGATATCTTGCGACCAAGAGTTCACTCTTTGCTCTGGTGACTGCCACATAGAGGAGCCTTACTTCCTCTGCCTCCTGAAAGCGTTTTTCAGTTTCTTCGTTATCGTCCCAGTCTGGAGCAGTGGCTAAAGTTCGAGACCCACGCATCACCTTCAGATAACCCGAGGCTGGGCCATCTTCGTCCCGACGAACATGGAGCTTTGGCTTCCGGGATCGGGCTCCAGCAGGATCTGCGAGAACAACCACTTCCGCCTCGAGGCCCTTGGCCTGGTGCAAGTTCATCAGTCGAATCACCCCTGAACGCCCTGGTTCGAGTGGAGCCTCAACCCGAGTCACTGCAAAAGCCGATCGCAGTGCCCTCAAAACACCGGGTAGTGAGGCGTCACCGGCTAACGTGGTAGCCTGAACGATTTCGAGCGCGTACACGAGGGTGCCAGCTCTGAGCGCGCCCAATTCTCCCGCTGCTGCGTAAGGCAGGACCCCTAACTCGCTAATCACTCCGGATATAAAAATGTCTGCTGGCGACGTCGCAGTCGCCCGCCACCAACTGTTCAGCTTGTTCAGAGCTTCGATCACCATCGGATGACCAATGGAATGGGCCTCCATCACATCGAAGTGCCCTCCATCCTCTTGGTGTTGTAGCATTTGCTCGTAGTCGATACCGAAGAACAGTCCTACCAAAACTGCTACGACCTTGATCGGATTTCCCGGATCAATCATGCATTCGAGGAGCACTTGAAGTTCTTGAAGTTCTTTCTCCGCGCTGACGCCGGCGCCAGTGACTTGCACCGGGAGTCCCCATTCTTCTAGCGCATGCGCATAGACACTGAGTTGCTTTGTGTCCCGCGTTAGGATCATGAAATCACCCGGCACACGCTCTCCTGCAGTGAGTCGACTATTGATCCATGTTGCCAGACGGGCAGCGTCCTCCTCGGCGATCAACTTCCGATTATTACGGGGCTGATGACCTATTTCATACCAATACACCCCATCGGCTGCACTCGAATCACTCACCCAAGTATTCAGAGGCTGAAACGGGGCCTGCTCCTCGCTCCCTTCCCCCGGGAACAAGCCACCCTTGCCGAATAACTCATTAACAAAATCGGTAACCGGCGGACGTGACCGGAAATTCATGGTGAGTGTCAGAACTGACCCGAAGTCCGTAAAGCGATCCTTTACGAAACTGTAGAGGTTGATATCAGCGCGCCGGAAGCGGTAAATGCTTTGTTTCGGATCACCAACCAAGAATAGTGCTCCGGGCCGCGGATCATCCCGTCGCCAGTCACCTTCTGCCGCCTCTCCACCAACACCGGGTTCGGAAGCAAGAAGAAAAAGAATTTCCGTCTGTAAGGGATCCGTGTCCTGGAATTCATCAACCAGGATCCTCCGGTACTTATCCCCAAGTTGGTGCCGCGCGTCTGCACTCCGCCTAAGCAACTCAGCTGACAGTCCGAGCAGGTCCTGGTAATCGAGTCGCCCGATCCTCCGGCGATAGTCTTCGAATTCCTGAGCCCCTCTGATCGCAATCCGCATGGCAAGCTGATAACGATGGGCGTTTTGAAATTCTGCCCCCCGTTTCGCTAGTTCATTTTTATCAGCGAACTCTCGGACCCGATCCCTAAACTCCACAGCCAACCCTGGGTCCCTCCATCTGTTTTGGACGATGTTGATCCCAGTCGGTGAACAAAGCTTGGAGAGCGCGTCCAATAAAGTGCTGGGCTCATCCCATCCGGCGACTTCATGGGTGTAGTGGAGGTCACGAATAACTTTCTGAAGAGAATCCCACCCCATCTTTGGCTCTTTTTCGTCGATCAACTCCCAACCTGTCTCGACGATATCTTCCAACTTGTGCCGAAGATCAGCCATTTCGGCGACTGATATGGTCTCTACAGTGTCATGCGGGAACACCACATCAGGATGTTTCACGACTTCGCGGAAGAGATCACGTATATGAGAAGGATTGAGATTTACGTTACTTAGTTCACTCAAGATGGGGTCGGCCTCGCGAACCAACCTCTCGAGATATCGGTCCCAAAAATCACTCTCGAACCTGACTCGTTCGTCGGCAGGTATCTGCTCGAATGTTGGATCCAGACCTACTTCCAATGGATGTTCGCGAAGCAGCCTTGCACAGAAGGAATGAATCGTCCCGATAAAGACCTGATCGATATCATCGAGTGCCGAAACCAGCCGTTCCCGAACGATTTCTTTGGAGTCCGAGCCTTCATCGCGAGTCAAGCACTCTAGACGTCCCTGGAAGCGGTCACGCAGCTCGGTAGCAGCTTTCCTAGTGAACGTGACAGCCGCGATCTCGTTCACCAATGCCTCACCTTCCGAGATAAGTGCTACCATGCGCTCAATCAGTTCCGTGGTCTTCCCCGAACCCGCACCAGCCTCGACCAGAAGATTGGTTTCGAGGTCCTCTTTGATGCGCGACCGTGCAGAACTATCCGCCAGTTCCGTACGCTTTTTCTCACCAGAGTCAATCATCGCGCAAATCTGCGTGCCCGGATACCGCCGGGAAAGTGACCAATGCCTTCCAACCTGGCACAGATACGGAACGGAGATCACTTTTCCCGACCACCAGGAGGAAATCCTATGCACGTGCTCAAGCAAGTACCGATCCTAGTACTATCCCTGATCGCTCTCTCACTCAATCTCATGCCGGCAAGCGCCCAGGAGACTCTCACACAACGAATCGAGCGGATCCTATCCCGGGTACCCCTGATCGACGGGCACAATGACCTTCCGGGACAGATCCGGGATATTCAGACACCTGAAGGTGATGTGGGCTTATACGATCTGAGACAGGCCACCAGCGGGGATACCGACATTCCGAGGCTACGCCAAGGTCTGGTGGGCGCTCAGTTCTGGTCAGTGCACGTGAACGTCGAGGACCCAGCACCAGCAAAGCAGCAGCTAGAACAAATCGATATTGCTCACCGGCTCTTTGAGACGTACCCGGACGAACTCGAGTTTGCAGGCAGCACATCCGACATCCAACGTATCTTTGGAGCGGGCAGAATCGCTTCGCTACTGGGTATAGAGGGTGGACATGTTATTGAAAACTCGCTTGGTGCCCTAAGAGCATTCTACCGCGCTGGTGTCCGCTATATGGGCCTGACACACTTTTCTAATACCGATTGGGCAGATTCCAGTACCGATGAAGTTGTCAATGATGGGCTCTCGCCTTTCGGTGAGGAGGTCGTCAGGGAAATGAACCGAATGGGTATGCTCGTTGATCTAGCTCATACATCGCCGGCGACTATGAGTGATGCGCTCAACCTCGCAGAAGCGCCGGTCATTTTCTCCCATGCGGGCGCACAGGCACTTGCTGACCATCCCCGCAATGTTCCCGATTCTATCCTGAGGCGGCTCACGGAGAATGGTGGGGTCGTGATGCAGGTCTTCTATCCACCGTATATCAGTGCCGATGATTCCGTCGCAAGCATCTCGGACGTCGCTGACCATATAGAACACATCCGCACAGTAGCTGGAATCAATCATGTCGGCATAGGTTCGGACTTCGACGGAATCCCCACGTATGTGGAAGGCTTGGAAGATGTTTCGACCTTCCCTGTTTTGTTCATGGAGTTGGCACGCAGAGGATGGACGGACGAAGAACTCTCCAAACTCGCAGGTGAGAACCTTCTCCGGGTCATGCGTGAGACGGAAGCGGTAGCAATGCGACTGCAGCGAGAGCGCCCACCGTCTACCAAGACTTATGAAGAGCTGGACGGAGGAAGAACCGGCTTTAACTAAGGCCTTATAACCCGACCCTCTGAGGTTACCCTGAGTAATGTGCCTTGAGGAGTACCATCGAGTGCACTCAGTTCAACTTCCAGGACAGGGCACGTTGGGTACCCCAACTCTACGCTGACGAAAATTCCGATAGCCAGAATCGCATCCGCACGCGCCATGAGTATCGCTGCGGGTGCGGCACCTTCCCGGAGCAATTCGAGCATGACCGCGCTAGAAGAACTTGATCCCACCGCTCCAGGCATAGCTAGAACGGTCCCGCTGATACTTACTCCATGGTCGGGATGCCTCGGGTCTATCACTACCCCGCTCACCGGGTCAATACCACCCCAAAGGCTGATAGGGGACTGAAGTCTGAGTAACCGTCCCTCAGCGTTACCCGGTATAAGCACACGCCCCTCTACCAAGACCAGATCGCCTCTGTTCGAGCCACTAAACCAGTGGCGGCTGATTCAACACAGTCCTCAAGACTCCCGTATATGACCTCGTAGCCGGTGTTCGATGGTGCGTAGTGAGCGAACTTGCCCGAATTCGTCATCAAGACCCCCCCACTCTCCCGCAATATTGGAGTTACGACGACGCAGGTATCTGCAACGATCTCTACGCCTGCCTCCTGGAGTTGGAGCAAGTCACCCCTCACCTCAAGCTCCTGGAGGGTAGCACGAGCGGTGCAGGCATAGAATGGAACAGCCATACGCCGACCACGCACAAGGGTAAGTAAGGCCTCAAATTCTGTAATCGAGAAATGGGGGCTACCCACCGCCACTGCGTCGATCCTCTCTACGGTATCAGTAGTCGAGAGCCGTTTTAGGGCTCCCTTCACCATATCAGCCGTGAGTTTAATTCGATCTACGGACTGGGTCTTGCTTACCACTGCATCCAGGCTTGGCGCCTCTGGTGTCACTCCCGCAACATGGAACAGTGCCACCGCTCCCGTTGATGCGGCGGAAGCCCCTAGCGCCTTGAGCTGGTCCCTGCTGACTGTCGACGGCAAGCCGATAATGACCGAAACCTCTCTGCCCACCTCAAGCCCCAACCAACTTCCCAATACCGGGTAGAATACATCCTGATCTTTCAGCGCATCCGGCACATTTGTCGTATCAACTATAACGGTGGCCTGGCGGTTCTCTTCGATGTGCAGGCCGTGTAACGGTGCTCGTCCCGCCAGAGCACAGCACGCGTCCAAAAAATCCCCATATCGCTCTGTGCGCGCTCCAAGCACTGAGTTGGCAAACGCGATTGCGTTCGACTCTCCCCATGCCACTTGTTCACCAAACGCCGGTTGGTGTCCGATCTGGTATGGGGCGCAAGTAAATGTCGGCTCGGCACCCATCGAGACGTAGGCGTCCATCTGCCTGCGCGCCATTGCAAGTTTCGATGGGTCCGCCCTCACTGTATCTGGATGCAGAAGGTCTAATGCACCAACATTCAAGGTGGTCGGGACAACAACTCGTCCACCAGTAGCCACCAATTTTTCCGCAAATTCGACACCTCCGTCTCCGTGGTGGAGGCAGCCATCGATGTGCGCAGAGGTAATGCGAACAAGAGCTTGTGCACCAAGTAGTTCTGCTGCGGAGACAAGAATTCGCATCGCTAGGGAGACTGCCTCTCCATGATCGCCTGCGAGAAGCGCCCGCTCTTCAGTTGTGAGGTGCAAAGTCATACGGGAGGCTACACACCTCGGGTCATCAACGCCACAGCATCTTATTATTGCGGTTGAAGAGTTTTAGTGGCCATCGTTAGCATGAACTCCCTATTCGACCAGGAGTGCGGATTAGATGAACTGTAACGGTGAGGTGAGGCTATGGATCCGATAGCTCCGATATCGCTCACCTCTATCGAAGAAGCCAGGAATCGGATTGCAGGAGTTGCGATCAAGACTCCGTTACTCCCACTGAATATACCGGATGCTCCGTGTGAGATTTGGTTGAAAGCGGAATGTCTACAACCGATCGGGTCCTTCAAGATCAGAGGAGCAGCTAACGCGATGGCCCTCGCAGATCAGGATGAATTGCAGCGGGGCGTCTACACCGGCAGCGCAGGAAACATGGCACAGGGAGTCGCCTTTAATGCTCGGCAGCGTGGCATTCCATGTCGCGTGATAGTCCCGGAAACCGCACCCCAAACCAAGCTCACAGCCATTGCACGATTAGGGGCCACCGCTGTACCAGTGCCATTCGATGAGTGGTGGTCCGTCATTCGTGATCACGGACACCCCCTGGAAGAAGGCTTCTTCGTGCACCCGGTGAGTGACCCTGCGGTAATCGCAGGCAATGGAACTGTTGCCCTTGAGATACTCGAAGAGCTTCCCGACGTGGACGCTGTCATCGTGCCCTACGGAGGCGGGGGCCTGTCTTGTGGTATCGCCTCAGCTTTGAAAGCACTGCGGTCGGATATTCAAGTGTTCGCGGCAGAAGTGGAAACGGCGGCACCGCTTGCGGCCTCTCTTGAAGCTGGTGGAGCCGTCGAGGTAGAGAGAACTCCAACATTCATCGATGGAATCGGAGGCAAGGGCGTTCTTCCTGAAATGTGGCCTATGGCGTCATCACTGCTCGATGGGTCTATCGTCGTCTCTGTGAAAGAGATCTGCCATGCCATCCAAACCCTGGTCTCCCACGCTCATCTGGTAGCCGAGGGGGCTGGAGGCGCTTCAGTTGCCGCAGCTCTGACAGGAATGGCCGGGCAAGGTAAAGTGGTCGCGGTTGTATCTGGTGGAAATCTCGACCCAGTTGTCCTCAAGACAATCCTCGAAGGTGATATTCCGCCTCTGGCTTAGCCCTCATCTTCGAACTCACGAACCTCCTTGAGAGGAGTGAGAGCAGGATGCTCCAAATGTTTTTCGGACCACTCTGCGAGAGGCGACGATGTAACACCACCGTAGTCAGATTTTTCGACTCTGCACACTTCAGAGTAGTCGCAGTAGCTGCAGTCTTCTTTATCCTGGGTCGGAATGAAACGCCCCTCCGCCACTCCCTGAAGCATATGGCCCACCAGTGAGCCAATCCCTTCTAACTCATTCCTTTCGAATGAAAAAAGCTCGTTTTGGCCACCACGCGTCGGATAGTGGTACTCGCCAGTCTCGACCGGTCGACTAAGGCGCTCCTCAACCGCAAGCGCGTAAAGGCCAAGCTGGAGACGGCGACCACCGTTGAACACACCCGTCCCTTCCCTGAAATCGCGAGTATTACGGCCAGTCTTATAATCGATGACCCGAATCCCCTCAAGTTCCAAATCACCGCCTGGACAATCTAAGCGGTCGATCATACCCCGAAGCTGGATGGAACCACCTTCGACTTCGATCGACACGGGTGTCTCACCACCCATCCCAAAGCCGAACTCAAGCTCCTCCCATGGCGCTCCCTCCTTCCTCACCATTCTG
This sequence comes from Gemmatimonadales bacterium UBA1120, assembly GCA_002313925.1. Lineage (GTDB taxonomy): Bacteria > Gemmatimonadota > Gemmatimonadetes > Longimicrobiales > Gaopeijiaceae > UBA1142. The sequence continues at coordinate 4,714 of DCAZ01000038.1, read as the reverse complement.
ACAAAGGATCGCACGTCATCCTCAAGGCTGGCGAGTTCCCGGCTGACGGCGTCTTCTCCTGGCGCAGGTACTTCCTTCTTCGACTGCTCCACTTCGAAGTGGAGTCTTTCAAGTGCGAGTTCTTCAAAAGCCCTGTCGCTATGTTCCAAATTGCTTTCTTTCGCTTTAGATAGGGCCTGTTCGAAAACCTCGTGGAGCAGTCGTCCTTTTCTGCGAGGATCAAGCCACCGATCCGGATTGAATTCGTAATCATCCGGTGGTATCAAGCGAAGCACTGACGAGTGCAGATACCTGAGTGGACATGTCCCTAGACCCTCAAGCCGACTCGGGGATAGCACGATGTCCTCGTTTCGCCTCGGATCCAGAGCGGATGGCCTGGGGACAATGGCACCGTGCACGTACCCTGGCTCACCACCTCGCTCACGCTCTTTTGTGACTCCCGCATTCAACCCGGGGAAAGCTTCTAGGATGCTCTGCTCACCGCGCCGCATCACTTCGCCTGATCCTAGTTCAGATAGCCAGATATCATCTACGTCCAACAATGGGCGACCAGATTTGGGGACTCGGCAAATGATATCACCCAAAGCCTGGTCTAGATCTTGGAAAGTCAAATGGGGGTCAGACTGCGAAAGCCGAAGCAACTGTAGTAAGGTCGTCGAGGGGCCTACTACCTGAGACTGAACAGCGTCCCAGGCCGTATAGCTCATGGTCAGATGGGCACACTTTAGACGGGCGATTAAGGCAGCGAGTGAGAATACACGCTCTCGTAGCAGTTCAGTCGAAGTAGGAAGTCCCGCACCCAATATGCGGCGGTCTCCGTCAACCAGAACTGGGTCCTGAGTGATTTTGCCCGGCAAATGCTCTGTATCAGCACCCACGAAGAATACCGCTCGTCTCCCAGTGAAACCTCCGTGCTCAAGATCCGATAAATGGAGATGGCCGCCCGAAGACGCCGTAGTCCTAGACTCACCGGAGTTTTCGGATACCCCCACCCCATAAGCTTGCACATGGACTCTGAGGCGACGCCTGAGAATCGTCACCGCTGCCCGGAAGTTTGTCCGCCTCTGTAGTGTGGCCTCTATTCGCTCGAGGAATTCATCAATCTCCTTGTGTGCACTGCTATCCGGTCCTTCAACAATGGGGACTCGTCTCAAGAATGAGCGAAGCCCCTGCGCAAGTTCCGCAGGAGAGATTGGCTTTCCATCTTGGCCAAAACGATCAGGTACTCTCGGTGTAGCTTTTAGCGGTGGGAAAAGGATTCCGCGCAAGGCTTCCAACTCGTTTCGTGTCTTCTTGCAACGCTGCTCAAAGTCCTGCTCTGACTCTAATCTTCTCGGCCTCAGCCAATCGATACCGTCGATTGCTGAACGGAGCTGGGTAAAATATCGCTCGCGACCCCAGCCGATTCGCAGAGAGCGAAAACGACGAGAAAGATCCAATGCCGAGGGACCATCCTGAACTTGTCTCGGTCGCAGATCACCGGCTTCAAGAAGGCGCCGTATCAGGTCTGCTTGGAAGCCCTCTTCAATCCAATCCAGATAGGCTTTTACAACACGGCCCGTGCGGGTTCTCTCGATCGGCAAGCCCACAGCATAAGTGACTGGGATCCCAAGTTGAGTCGAAACAGAATGGAGGGCAGACCCATACTTGGCGGGCTCAGTCGCGATGATCTCCACCTCATCCCAACGTAGTCCACGCTCTACGATTCTTCGCAGAACTTCCCGAAGCTCATCGGTAATCGAAGCAGCCCGAAATATCTCCACCTCTGGACTGGTAACATCAGCAGGCAAGGCAGCAGGTGCATGCAGATATGAGTACGGTTCCGGCTCGGTATGGCGATTCCAGAGAATCCCGTCAGGGGTATCGATACCCACTACCGGATCGGTTTCGAGAACTGAAGCACCTCGGGTCTGTAGGCCAGCTAGTAGTCGGCCAGTAAGCCCTCTCGTTGTTAATCCAGGCGTAAGGACCAGCCTATCCGCTCCCAGCAGTGACGGTAACTGGTTTCCTTCTGTCTCCAACGCGTCTAACGCAAGTTGGAAAATCAGTGCACTATCGGCTTGTCGACGCTCGTAGAGCAGCCTTTCATAGTGCTTGAGCATCTGTAACAAAAACAAGCGTTTCGAAAGGGTCGTGAGTCGAGCTAACTCTAGGGCGCTGGCTTCGATGCCCGCCATACGCAGCGCTGATACAGCTCCGTAGACCTTCTCACGGAGACCCACTCCTTCACTGAGATTTCCTAGCGTAGCATCTCCCGAAGAGATAGAAAGATCGAGGGCTTCGTCGAGGACGGATTGTTGCTCAAATGCATCCAGGGTCCTCAAGGATTCACGATCTAAGCCTAGGCGCGCCAATTGAAGCGCCAAGGTATGTGGAGTCGTGATCTCAAATCCTGCCCAACCGATGCGCTCTAGGGATAGGCGGCGCAACAACTCACGACCCATTCCAAACGTAGGAACTACGATAAGCTTTCGCGCAATCGGGTTGCGGTCAGCTTCCGAGGCTAAAGCATGGATTAGATGAGGTATGCTGGAACCGGACGTGACACTCATATGCTCATGGACGACCATCAAGGGTGTCTTGCAATTATTTTCGGCAAGGCAAGTCGGTAGGGATATTC
>DCAZ01000038.1:0-1773 GCA_002313925.1 Gemmatimonadales bacterium UBA1120 | reverse complement strand
CCAAGATAGATCGAAATTGTTAGCGATGGGAGGCCGTAGCGTACACCGCTGTGACCCCCTACCCTTCACAAAAGCCGATCAGTTCACAAATCTCTTTCGCAGATTACATCAGAGGTCCTACATGTCTCGACATCCATCTACAACTCCACGGATTCTGCTGGCATTTGCAACATTACTGCTCGCCACCGATTTAGCATCTGCACAAACCTACTGGCCTGGTCAAAATCTTGATTGGGAACGAAAGAGCCCGGAGGAAGCCGGATTTGATCCGACTAAGATTCAACAGGCCATTGAAATTGCAGTGGCTGGAGAATCAAACTCACCACGAGATCTGGCATTCAACCACCAAATGACGTTTGGGCGCGAACCACACGGAGAGCCCGTCGGCCCTTTCACGATCCGTGGACCTCAAACGGGAGTGATCGTGCACAAGGGCTACATAATCGCTGAATGGGGTGACCCTCATAAGGTCGATCAAACATTCAGCGTGTCAAAAAGTTTCTTGTCGACCTCAGTGGGGCTGGCATACGATCGGGGGATGATTGCGGACATACATGATCTGGCTCGGCCATACGTGGCGCCCATCGTCTTGGAAGAAGGGGACGGAGAGCCGGGCGATGAAGCAGGCCGTAGACCCAAGCTGCTGTTCGAATCAGAGCACAACCGTAAGATCACCTGGGATGATCTCTTGCGTCAGACCAGCGATTGGGAAGGCACCTTGTGGGGGAAGCCCGAGTGGGCGGATCGACCTGATAATGACCGGACAACCTGGGGAACTCGGGCCCGCTTCGAGCCGGGCACAATGTATGAATACAACGACACCCGGGTGAACCTACTTGCGCTCGCAGCAACAAGCGTATGGAGAAGACCTCTTCCCGACGTGCTACGTGAATACGTTATGGATCCGATTGGGGCGTCACCCACATGGCGCTGGCACGGTTACGACAACTCATGGATCACTCTGGACGGGCGCCGGGTTCAAGCAGTAAGTGGAGGAGGCCACTGGGGAGGGGGGATGATGCTGAGCGCCTTTGATCAAGCCAGGTTCGGTTTGCTAACTATGCACAAGGGCAACTGGAACGAACGCCAATTGATCTCGGAGGAGTGGATTGATATGGCAACAACGCCCGGGGATGCGAACCAGTCCTACGGCTTCATGAATTTCTCTCTTAATACTGGCCAGCGTCGCTACTCCAATGCACCCGAGTACACATGGACACACACCGGAGCGGGGTCAAATCTAATCTATGTCGACCCACAGAATGATTTGGTGATCGTCTGTCGCTGGATTCGCGGGGGAGCATTTACAGATGTTGTCCACGCCGTGTTAGATGCGATGGGAGCCGTTGCGACTAACAACTGATCAGCAGCTTGCGTGTGCAATCAGTTAAGGGTGTCAACAACACGTGATTGAATGATGAGGAATTGTCTTTCAAAAGTTCTGTTGCTTGGCATCTTAGCCGGATGTGATGGTAGCACCGGTCCTGTCATGTGCACCAAAGAGTTGCGTTTTGGGATCCAAATGGAGGTTGTCAACGCCGAAAACGGAAACCCAAGCGCGGCTGGTGCTACAATGACTCTAAATGAAGGTGCTTATTTCGAGAGTATAGTCGGTATCGAAGACAATTCTATGTTAGTGGGTGCTCCAGAGCGGGCCGGAACCTATATCGTTACCGTCGCACGTTCAGGATACCACACGTGGGTTCAAACTGATGTTGTGGTGACCGCTGACGAGTGTCACGTACAAACGGTTCCACTCAGAGCTGAGCTTGA
>DCAZ01000043.1 GCA_002313925.1 Gemmatimonadales bacterium UBA1120 | reverse complement strand
ATAATCCGATAGCACTTAGGTAGCATGCATTATCTTCAAGAATCTTCACGTTGGAATGTGGTTGCCCACAAGATGCTGACACTTACAAAGATCTGAGTTGATTCATGCCAATTTACGACTATCTCTGCCGCGAATGTGGACACGAATTCGAGGGTTTAGTTCGAAAAGAGCTAGAGATACCCGACTGCCCATCATGTAATGGAAGCGATCTGGAGCAACTGCTTTCTATGCCGAGCGTCCACTCTGGAGCTAGGAAAGAACGCAGTATGAGAGCTGCCCGGACGCGTGACAAAGTCCAAGCCAAAGAGAGAGAATACACCCAACGGCAGTACGAATTAAACCACGATGACTGAGCTGAACGTCAGAATGGATTAAACTGAATGTCTGACGACAAAACTTAATCTTGGGGCGGAAGTATTTGAGGTCACGATTCCATGACATGTAATAAGGCGATGTCCGAAAAACTACGAGAGATCGCGGAAGACGGTGGCGGAATTCTCTGTGTCCGAAGCCCAGAAACTGATCGTGGCTGGAATGGCATCCGCTACAAGACCGGGATTTCAGCAAACAATGTTGGATCCAGGCGGTTATCCATGAATGTGGCGATAGTACCTCCGGGCGCGGTCGCATACGCACACAGCCACATCAATTTCGAAGTTATGCTGTACATCCTTGAGGGTCAGGTGCGCCACGAATACGGGATGGGCTTAGAGAAAGCGATGGACAATAAGGCCGGAGACTTCATTTTCATCAAACCAGGTGTACCGCACGAAGTGATCAACCTAAGTGACACCGATCCAGTGGTCGCAGTGGTCGCGCGATCCGACGCATCAGAGTGGGAAAATATTGTGGACTACCCCTCCAAACGGAGACCTGCTCAGCAGGAATGAACTGCCGAGTGCCCCGGGATCCTATCCGGAATGCCGAGGAAAAACATTCATTCAGCAGGAGGCATAATGAACGGTAGGGTAGAAGCGATCTGGAAGAAAAGATCCCATCGAGGGGTCATGGATCCAGTCGAGCAGGTTAATGCAGTAGCGGATAGAGGGCTCGAAGGTGACGCTAATTTCGGTGCAACCAGACAAGTCACGGTGATCGAGAAAGAAATATTTGACAAGATTAAAGATACGCTCCCCGAATCCGAACCTGGAATGCGAAGAGCAAATATTATGGTGAGCGGCATTCAGCTAAAGAATATGAGAAATCATATACTGATAGTTGGTGAAGCTCATATTCTCCTCAGGGGTGAAACTCGTCCGTGTGAGTTAATGGATGACCAGTGTCAGGGACTACTTGATGCGCTCGATCCTGACTGGCATGGAGGGGCTCACGGAGGCTTCATCAAAGGAGGTGCTATCCGGGTCGGTGACGTGGCGACCATCAAACTCCCGTCTCCACTGCCATCCTAGGCAACCCTGGGCTTATGTGGTCGTCTGCTTGGTTTGAAAGCGACGGATGAACGCATCTGCATTCAGCAAGCTTCAGACAAGCGTCACAGCGTGCCAGCGCTGTCCGAGACTCGTTAAGTGGAGGGAGAAGGTAGCCCGAGAGAAACGCGCAGCGTTTCGCGAGCATGACTATTGGGGCAAGCCTGTTCCATCATTCGGTGACCCAAATGGACGCATCCTAGTTGTAGGACTTGCTCCTGCTGCACATGGGGCAAACCGCACCGGCAGAATGTTTACGGGAGATCGTTCGGGTAATTGGCTTTACCGTGCACTCCACAAGGCTGGCTTTTCGAACCAGCCACATTCAATCTCAAGGGGTGATGGACTCGAACTGAAGGACGTGCTAATTACTGCTGCAGTTCGCTGTGCACCACCCGCCAACAAACCTCATCCCAGCGAGCGAGATACGTGCCGGCGCTGGATGGAGCGAGAGTTTGACCTCCTCCATTCCGTACGTGTGGTCGTCACTCTAGGCAGCTTTGCATACCTACAAACACTCCGGATTCTTGGTGACCGTGGTGATTCAGTGCCCCGTCCACGTCCCCAGTTTAGCCACGGATCCGAAGCATCAATCGGCAGCCTGATAGTGCTCGCCTCATATCATCCGAGTCAGCAAAATACGTTTACCGGTAAGCTTACAGAGGAGATGTTCGACCACATCTGGTCACGCGCGAAGCAACTCGTCGAAGAAGATACTCTACCATGTTGACTCAGTTCGCAGACAGCCAATACCAGAATAGCGATCAATCACGACTACAAGCTTAAGGATCTCATGCATAGACGAGACTTTGTGAAAACAACAGTACAGGGAATTGCAGTAGCGACGACACCAATCATCGTAAGTGCTCAACCTGCGGTGTTGGACAACGAAAAGCATTCTCCCCCAGCCGTTCACACACGCCGTGCCCGCCCACTGTGCATCGCCGACGTAAGCAGTATCCGATTTACTAACGGTGGCTCAGAAAGCGCTATAACGCGAGCATTCCGGGGGATTAGTTCCGGAGAAGACGTTCTTGATGCGATCGTTGCAGGAGTGAATATCCCGGAACTCGATCCTGAAGAGCGTGGGATAGGGTACGGTGGGCTTCCTAATGCCGACGGGATAGTCCAGCTGGACTCCTGCCTTATGCATGGTCCCAAGAAGTGGGCTGGAGGGGTAGCAGGTATCGAAGGTGTCAAAACACCGTCACTTATCGCGAAAGCAGTAGCTGAACTGACTGATCACCACTTGATCGTCGGCCAGGGTGCTCAAGACTTTGCCCGCGCCCTTGGATTCGAGATCCATGAAGATCTCAATACTGAGGCATCCCGAGCACTTTGGCTTGAGTGGCGACGTCGAGTTGACCCCAACCATTGGCTTGACCCCGAGGATCGGGTCCGAAGAGGTCGTTTCCCAGAACAGAATGGAGATAAAGCCAATCCTAATGCTTCTTATGACACCAGGCTCCAAGATTTCTACAGTGCTTCACTTGATGCAGGCCTATCAATGGTCGACGACAATCTTATCCCAGAGCACTCTTTTTGGGGGACAACGAGCCTTGAGGGTCTCTCAGCAGACGGAGACATATGTGGAGTAACAACAACAAGCGGTCTGTCCTGGAAAATTCCCGGGCGTGCGGGAGATTCACCGATCCTGGGAGCAGGTCAGTATGTGGACAATGAAGTAGGAGCTTGCGGCTCGACAGGCCGAGGAGAAGCTAACCTTTACAACTGTGCCTCATTCCTAATCGTGGAACTCATGCGGCAAGGGATGTCTCCAAAGGATGCTGGAATGGCCGCTCTTGCCCGCGTAAGAGACAACACAATCGAGTCGCGCCTCCTCAATACTCGGGATTTGCCCAATTTCGACCTCCGGTTTTTCATTCTGAATAAGCAAGGCGACTATGCAGGCGTAGCGATGTATGGCAGTTCAGAATCAATGTTCGCAGTCTGTGACGAGAACGGAGCAAGAGAAGAGCCCCTGGAAGGCTTACTGGAAGGACCGGCTAGAGGCTGAATATTATCTGTGGTGAACTTGAAAAAGCGGCCTGTACCCCTAGAGGTACAGGCCGCTAATCCCTGGGTTCTTGCCCGCTAACCTTAGGGCAGAAGCATCATCGCTATAATCCAGACCACAAAGAGCCCGAACCCCAATGAGAGCACATATTTAATCAGGGTCAAATCAAGGGCGATTTCATCTTCAAGCATCGGATCCCCGATGTCAGGTACATCCAGATCCATTGTAGACACGGGCTTATCTCCTATAGTCCAGTGTCGCCTGTATTTCTTTCGACAGGCCATAGTAAACCACAGCGAGACGTTCGAGGCAAGCTTTGGGATACACTTGCCGGGATACGCTCTCCTCTCTACGCTCCGATCTCAAGCTATAAGTCCGTCGTAGGCACACCACTGGAGTCAACCCCATGCAGCCTTATAGAGTCAGGCTTTTCCTCTCTGTGTTTTTCTTAGTTATCTCTGCGGGACCATGGTCGAGGCAACATCTGACTGCACAGAGGCTAGATGAGGCACTTCTGGACAACCTTGAGTACCGGGAGATCGGCCCAACTCGTCAAAGTGGGCGCTTTGTCGATATCGCAGTGCCGAAGCAGCGTCCATACACTTTCTATATAGCTACTGCCTCTGGGGGACTCTGGAAGACAGAAAATAACGGAATCACGTTTGACGTATTGTTTACGGACCAAGACGTGTTCTCAATCGGTGCGATTACCGTGGCGCCATCCGACCCGGACATCCTGTATCTCGGTTCTGGAGAAGCGAATAACTCGAGAAGCAGCTATTGGGGTGACGGTGTTTATAAGTCAACTGACGCAGGGGAATCTTGGACTCATCTGGGACTGCCCGAATCACATCACATTGGTCGCATAGTGGTCCACCCATTAAATCCAGACATCGTCTACGTCGCTGCTCTAGGTCATCTTTATTCAGAGAACGAGGAGCGCGGTCTCTACAAAACAACTAATGGTGGGGACAGCTGGACCCGGGTTCTTGGGCCAGAGATAGAAGGCCGCCGTATCGGCGTCGTGGATGTGGTCATGGACCCCACCGACACTCAAACCTTGTACGCGGCTAGCTACGACAAGGTGCGTCTTCCATTCACATTTGATCTGGGTGGTCCTGGAAGCCGGCTCTATAAGAGCACGAACGGTGGGGACAGTTGGATACAACTGGGAGCTGGCCTTCCCGAAGGTATGCTCGGACGAATCGGAGTCGATGTTTACGAACGCGACCCTAGTATCGTCTATGTAACGATCGAGAACGCGAACAAGAACGACATGCCCGAAGAGGA
>DCAZ01000045.1 GCA_002313925.1 Gemmatimonadales bacterium UBA1120 | reverse complement strand
AATATTTCTTGTACCTACGCTGGTTGTACCCTTGAAGAGCATATGTTCAAGTAGGTGGGCAATACCTGTGGTTCCTAGTCGCTCATTCACCCCGCCAACATTGAATTGGACTGTGAAAGAGATGGTCGGGGGCCCAGGCCTTCTAAGGATGACCAGGCGCATACCGTTATCGAGGGTGACTTGCTGCACCGGTAGTAGCTCTCCCGGCGTCTGTTGGGCTTCGAGCGTTTGCAGGGAGTTGGTAAGGAGTGCGAGGAGAATGACGATGATTGTTCTAAACGCCGTCATTTATTTCTCCGACGGGGTTGGCACGATGGGCAATAGAATGCAGAGCGGTTGCTGAAGACGATACGCTGTACTCCAGAATTACACCTATAGCACGGCTTGCCCTCTCTACCGTAGACACTCAACTGCCCAGCATACTCTCCTTTGTCTCCATCGGTGTTTCGATAATCCTGGATTGTAGTTCCGCCTGCCTTGATCGCATCCCTTAGAACACTTCTTAGTGAGCGGTATAGTGCCTTTGCTTCATTTTTTGTCACACTGCGCGATTGCCTTTGGGGATGTATGTCAGCGAGATAGAGCGCTTCGTTTGCATAGATGTTTCCAACACCTGCGATCCGCTTTTGGTCGAGGAGCCACGACCGGATTGGCGAAGAAGAACGCTGTAAACCGTCAAGTAGATGGGATACTTGATAAGTGGAACCCAGGGGCTCTGGACCCATTAGATTGGACCGCTCATTCCATTCTGCACTCGTGAGAGCCTCCATGCTACCGAAGCGACGTGTATCATCGAATACAAGAAGCGCACCGCTCAAGAAACGGAGCCGAACCGCTGAGTGAGCAGGGCGTTCCGCGCTACGTGGCGGCCTAGAAAAGGGTAGCAGGCGACCGGTCATACCGAGGTTTACCTTGATGACCCAACCCTCGTTTAGCACTAGAAGCACGTTTTTACCTCGACGCTCAATCCCATTGATTATTCGGAGACGCACTCGTTTAGAGAAAATCAATTTCGGTTGGCGCAGAATATCTGTGTGCAGCACCTCAACACGACGTATTCGTTCTCCGACAATTGTGGTCCGAAGTCCCCGAACAATAGTTTCAGCTTCTGGAAGCTCAGGCACACGCTTACCCGGTGTGTGTTGCGATTCTGAATAGTCTGAATACCACTTCTTCCACGATCTTCCTATCTATGGTCGAGTGAACTCTAGTGGTCATCAAGACTCTTGCTAATCCTGACGTAACTGTTCGCGCCATCCAATATCGCTTCGGTGAAAAGCTCCCTCGAATTCAATCTGTCCGGCCGCATCCGCACTGGCCTCAGCCGCTTCGCTGATACTGGGCGCTAGGGCTGTGACCGCTAGAACACGTCCGCCTGAAGTTAAGAGCTGCCCTTCCCGGCGCATGGTTCCTGCGTGGAATACTATGCAGTTCTCGGATTCGAGTTGCCTTGGGATAGTGACTTCCTTGCTCTTTTCGTAGCTGCTTGGGTACCCCCCAGACGCTACCACGGTTGTGACTGCTACATCAGGGCGTGCGGCTGCCACACCAGGCTGTAACCTGCCACCTTCTGCTACCGTGGCGATAAGATCTAGGAGCGAGTCCTGCATTAGGGGAAGGACTACTTGGGTTTCAGGATCGCCGAACCGACAGTTGAACTCAATCACCTGAAGACCGCTCTCCGTCTTTATTAGGCCGGCATAAAGAAGGCCCTGGAAAGGTGACCCGTCCTCCGCTAATGCCCGCAGCGTAGGTTGAATTATCTTGGAACCTACTTCTGCCATCAGCTCGGGTGTCGCGATGGAGACTGGGGCATAAGCTCCCATTCCGCCGGTGTTAGGTCCCGTATCACCTTCACCAACGCGCTTATGATCTTGAGACGGCTGAAGGATTACTGAGTGTTCACCGTCGGTGAGGGCGAACACGGACAATTCCTCACCTTCAAGGAACTCCTCGATCACAACTTCTCGGCCAGCTTCACCAAAAATGAAGTCTCCGAGCATTGATCTGACCGCACTGAGTGCCTCTTGTTCTGTAGTGCAGACTACAGCTCCTTTTCCAGCAGCAAGCCCTGAGGCCTTCACTACAATTGGTGCCCCCTGCCTTAGGATCCATGCTTCAGCCGTGGAGAGATCTGTGAACGTTCTATGTTCAGCTGTGGGGATGCCAGCATTCCGCATCAGCTCTTTAGAGTATGCCTTACTCGATTCGATACGCGCCGCTTTAGCGTGTGGACCAAAGATCGGTAAGCCAACTTTCTCGAAATGGTCCACTATGCCTGCTGCCAAAGGTGCCTCAGGTCCGACGATGGTTAAGTCGATCTGATTGGATCTGGCCCAACTAGACAGGCTGTCTACGTCAGTGGCTTCGATCTCCAGATGCTCACAATCAGAGACCATTCCTCCATTAGGTTGAGTTGCAAAAAAGGATGCAGCCGGTGCGTCACGACGAAGCTTCCAGAGTAGGGCATGCTCTCGCCCACCATTTCCTACAATCAGGATACGCATATGGCGGAGTGTACGATCACGAGGAAAAATGGAAAGGGGTGAGCGAGTGGGGTTACTTCATCTATGTGCACAGGCTACCCGCAGTCACTCTCCATCGGGGATTTGTCATTAGAACCCGATAAGGGGTATGTGACGCTCTGGGTTACTCCGCCAGGTTTTTCTCTCCCTGCTATCCGAGTACGCCGTCCAAATCCTGAATGAGGTCCACCTCTTCTTCAATTCCTACAGAGAGCCTTACAAAGCCGGGGTTAATCCCCATTGCTAATCGACGCTCCTCAGGCACGGAGGCGTGTGTCATGAGAGCCGGAACGCTTATGAGCGACTCTACCCCGCCTAAGCTTTCAGCAAGCGCAAAAATACTGAGTTGTTCTGTGAGGGCCTTAGCTCGCTCTAGGGTTCCGAGGTCAATCGAGACCATGCCCGTAAACCCATCCATCTGCTCAGCAGCGAGTGTGTGCTGTGGATGAGATGGAAGGCCTGGATAATAGACCCTCTCCACAGCTGGATGATTCTCTAGATATCTGGCTACCGCTAGCCCGTTCGCGTTGTGCTGCCGCATTCGCACATGAAGAGTCTTAATACCGCGGAGGGTTAGCCAACAATCCATTGGTCCCGGAACCGCACCGGACGTTTTTCGGATGAAGAGCAACTCTTCGGTTAGTTCAGGATCGCGCAATGCAATCAGACCACCAATGACATCAGAATGACCATTGAGATATTTCGTAGAGGAATGAACCGTGAAGTCAGCGCCAAGCTCCAGAGGACGTTGGTTGAACGGCGAGGCGAAAGTATTGTCTACCGAGAGCAGCGCACCGGCATCATGTGCAAGGCTCGCCAGCTTCGGGATATCGCTGATTCGCATCAGTGGGTTGGTCGGCGTTTCTAGGTGGATGAGCTTTGTCTCATCCCGTATCGCATTGGCCACTTCAGACGGATCACGCGTGTCAAGGAATGTGAACTTGAGGCCCAGCCGGCTCATGATTTTAGTAAAAAGTCTCGTCGTTCCACCGTATGTATTTTCCTCACTGATTACATGGTCGCCTACTGAAAGCCTCTTCACGATCGCCTCAATCGCTGCTAGACCCGAGGAGAAGGCAACTCCAGAGGATCCATTCTCTAAAACCGCGATACTTGCTTCGAGTGCTTCCCGCGTTGGATTGGCAGTGCGACCATAGTCGTAGCTACCCTTCCTGGGCTCACCGACTCTTGTCTGAACATATGTAGCAGTTTGGAAAATCGGGGTCATGATAGCGCCGGTCACAGGCTCAGGAGACACACCAGCGTGCACTGCCTGAGTACCGAAACCAAGGCCTTTGCGAGCCTCTTCGCTCATATGATTCTTCCTCTAGTGAACGGATTTGGACCGCGCCCAATCTAGCCAGTAGGTGGGCGATCGCTAGCCGGTCATACAATTGCATCCGTTGACGTTATCACGCTTTGTACGTCACCTTTTTAAGCTTGTTGCAGGGCACTTGCGTGCTTGTCTACTAAGCCCATTTGAGAACCCAAATGCCGATTACCCTACCACCAAATCTCATGGTCAGCGTCTCGGGTGTGCGCGGGCGCGTAGGGGATCCCTTGACGCCAGAATTGATGAGTCAGATTGCTGCAGCATTCGGTTCTTTCATGAGAACCGAGAGTGCGGGTGGTCCGATTTACATCGGGCGTGATTCGCGCGTCTCTGGCCCAATGTTCAGTAGAGCGGTGATCTCCGGTCTCCAGTCGGTAGGAGCTAGGGTGGTCGACCTCGGTATGGTTCCTACGCCTACACTCTTATTGGCTGTTGAACAGGAGGAAGCTTCTGGTGGGATCGTGATTACTGCGAGTCATAACCCAGCTGACTGGAATGCACTAAAACTAGTTACAGGCGAAGGGGTCTTTCTCGCGAAAGAGCAATCAGAGCGTTTTCATCACTTTCTTGCTCAGGAAGATCCACAGCGAGCCTCCTGGGACCTTATTGAGCCTGTAATTGAAGATCGTGAGGCTTGGCAGAGGCATCTGAGTGGGATTCTAGCCCTTCCTGAAGTCGATGTAGGGGCTATTAAACGCCGAGGTATCCGAGTCGCGCTTGATTGTGTTAATGGCGCCGGAGGCCCAGTGATGACAGAATTGCTCTCTGAGCTTGGGTGCATAGTAGAAGCCATCGGTATGAATCCTGATGGCAGATTCCCGAGAGACCCGGAGCCCACCGCAGCCAATCTCACTGAGCTCTGTACACTTGTTCGTGACACGGGCTCGGAAGTGGGTTTTGCCGTTGACCCAGATGTTGATCGTCTCTCTCTGGTAGATGAAACCGGGAGGGCTATGGGAGAGGATCTCACTCTTGCATTTGCTGCTTCGGTAATACTTATGAGGAACCCTGGGCCCGTGGTTACCAACCTATCAACCAGCCAGGTGCTCGACGATGTAGCTGATGCCTTCTCTGTGCCCCTAACACGAGCACCGGTCGGTGAAATCAACGTAGCGCAACAAATGATGATTGAGGGGGCAGTTGTGGGGGGTGAGGGTAACGGTGGCGTGATTCTACCAGCGCTTCATTACACCCGGGATGCTCCCTTAGCTGCTGCCTTGATCCTCCAACATCTGATCGATGTTGGAGGCCCTCCGTCAGTTGCTGCAGCCCGTTGGCCATCGTACTCCATTGTTAAGGAGAAGATTAGGTTCCCACGAGAGGCTCTGCCTCGTGCTTATGAGATGCTAGAGGGTGATCTAGATGATGCCATAGTCGACCACTCAGATGGATTGCGTTTGACTTGGAAAAATCGTTCAACGTGGCTTCATGTGCGTCCGTCTGGAACGGAACCGGTAGTTCGTCTCATCGTGGAAGCTCCGGATGAAGGGCAGGCTAGAGCCCTACTTGATCATGTGGCAGGGTTGCTAGAAGGGGTTGTGTAGGTGTTCGTGAATGTGACGAGAATTTTGCGGAGGACTTAACTCATGTGTGGCATCATAGGTTATGTCGGCCCTGAAGAGGCTGGGCCGATTCTACTGCAAGGTCTGAAAAGACTCGAGTACAGGGGATATGATTCTGCCGGGATTGCGCTTCTGAACGGGAGTGGTGTTCAGGTCGTCAAACGGCCCGGAAAACTCTCATCGCTTGAGAAGGCAGTCCGGGATACTGCTCCATCCGGTAACTGCGGGATTGGACACACTCGCTGGGCGACACACGGGGCTCCTAATCAACAAAATGCACATCCCCACACTTCTAGTCAGGGCGATATCGCACTGGTCCACAACGGGATCATCGAGAATGCTAATGACATTCGAACGCAACTTTCAGCAATAGGATATGTCTTCACTTCCGAGACAGACACGGAATCACTCGTCCACTTGATAGATCGTCTCTGGGTTGAAGGAGAGCCGCTTGAGGATGCCGTCGCAGCTGTACTAAGGCGGGTAGAAGGCACATACGGTATTGCCGTGGTCTCTTCCCGTGACCCTGGTAAGCTTGTGATAGCACGGAACGGTAGTCCTCTGCTAATTGGAGTTGGCAAGAACGGTGAGATGTTGGCTGGCTCAGATGCTGCTGCCGTGATCGCATTAACTAGAGATGTCGTGTATCTAGACGACGGTGATTACGCGGTCCTCGATATGGATGGCTACCGCATCAAAAACCTACACGGTGCGCTGGTAAGCCGGACGACACACGAGGTTACCTGGGACCTTGAAGCGATTGAGAAGGGCGGTTACGAGCACTTCATGCTCAAGGAGATTTTTGA
Source organism: Gemmatimonadales bacterium UBA1120 (assembly GCA_002313925.1). GTDB lineage: Bacteria > Gemmatimonadota > Gemmatimonadetes > Longimicrobiales > Gaopeijiaceae > UBA1142. The sequence goes on along the minus strand of DCAZ01000045.1, from coordinate 1,003 downwards.
GCAACCTTCGTCGCTTCGTAATGTGATGCGTGGCCGATTACTGGAAGACGATGGAGACTCTCGGCTCGGTGGTATAGCGGACCACCAACCTGATCTAAGCCGGGTAAAGCGCGTTGTGATCACAGCTTGTGGTACAAGTTGGCATGCGGCCCTCCTGGGTGAGTACATGATTGAAGAACTCGCCCGCATACCAGTAGAAGTTGAGTATGCCTCGGAATTTAGGTACCGGAATCCAGTGCTTGAAGATGGTACTCTTGTGCTCGCTATCAGCCAATCTGGAGAAACTGCGGATACTTTAGCGGCGCTCCGGGAAGCGAAACATCGGGGTGTCTCCACGATGGGCATTGTTAATGTTGTCGGGTCAACAATCGCTCGAGAGACCGACTATGGTATTTACCTGCATGCAGGTCCGGAGGTCGGTGTTGCATCAACCAAGGCATTCACAAGCCAACTGGTTGCGCTAGCGTTGGTCACACTAAATATGGGTCGACGCCGACACCTCTCAGTTGTGCAAGGTGAAGGCATTGTTAGGGCGCTCAAAGAGCTTCCGGCGCAGGTCGAGAAGGCACTAGAGCTTGGAGCAGAGATCCGCGGATTAGCCGAAGCATACGCCGATGCAAGAAACTTTCTTTATCTAGGCCGTGGATTGCAATTTCCAGTGGCACTAGAAGGTGCACTTAAGCTGAAGGAAGTGAGTTACATCCATGCAGAGGGATATCCTGCTGCAGAGATGAAGCATGGCCCGATCGCACTGATTGACCAAGACATGCCAGTTGTCGTATTAGCACCGCGCGATGCGGTCTACCAAAAGGTCGTTTCGAGTATCGAGGAGGTTAAGGCCCGGCACGGTAGGATTATTGCCGTTGTGACTGACGAAGCTCCTGAGCTTGAGGGGAAGGTCGACCACGTAATCCGTGTCCCTCAAACTATAGCTCTTCTTCAGCCGGTTCTGACGACCGTGCCGCTCCAGCTTCTAGCCTACCACATGGCGATGATCAGGGGT
>DCAZ01000111.1 GCA_002313925.1 Gemmatimonadales bacterium UBA1120 | reverse complement strand
GTCTTTCGAGAGAGAGATTAGTCGACTCAACCAGGAGAGTCACTTCCTCTACCGGTTCCTGTGAGAGTGCCGACACCCCCTGGAGTCGTAGGACACGAGAGCAGCCCCGGGGTGAGCGCGGCTACCCGTGTTGGAGCTGGAATTTTCTTGAGCCGGTTAGTAGGCTTCATCCGGGATCGAGTTTTTGCGCACTACTTTGGCAGCAGTGATTTTGCAGATGCATGGAGAGCAGCCCTGCGGCTCCCAAATGTCATTCAAAATCTTCTGGGTGAAGGCACGCTATCAGCTTCACTTATCCCAATTTATGCAGAGTACCTCGAAAAGGGAGAAGAAGAGAAGGCAGGACATCTAGCAGGTGCGGCCTTAGGGATTCTGACGGTAGTTGGCGGGGGACTCGCACTGCTAGGAATTCTCGTGGCTCCGTTGCTCGTAGAAGTCTTGTTTTTTAGATGGTCCCCAGACAAGCAGGCCATCACCATAACGTTGGTAAGGATTCTATTCCCAATGACTGGCGTGCTTGTTATATCCGCATGGGCCCTGACAATCCTGAATAGTCACCGCCGTTTCTTCATCTCCTATGTCGCCCCAGTCCTTTGGAATGTTTCAATGATAGCGGCGATGGTGGGTGGCTTTGTGTACCTCGACCTGGGTGAGAGGGACTTAGTGGTGGCCCTTGGTTGGGGTGCATTAGTAGGCGGTGCACTCCAACTCATGTTCCAGGTACCGTTCGTTCTGAAATACCGGACTGGTCTGCATATCTCAGTGGGTCGCCACGTTGAAGGACTTAAGGAGGCGATCCAAAATTTTATCCCCGTTGTGACGGCTCGTGGTGTTATCAATCTGAGTGGTTGGCTCGATCTATTCTTAGCTGCTCTGCTAGTTGATGGCGCTGTGGCTGTACTGGGATATGCTCAGACCTTCTATATGCTCCCGATCTCTCTTTTCGGGATAAGTGTTGCAGCTTCAGAACTACCAGAGCTGTCACGTATGCGAGTGGAAGAAGAACAAGTCCTAGCGTCTCGAGTTTCCACCGCGTTGAGAAGGGTGTCCTTCTTCGTAATACCCTCAGCTGCAGTGTATCTAGTGTTAGGAGATGTCGTTGTGGCTGCAGTATTCCAGACTGGAGCGTTCGGTTCGGTTGAGACTCTTGTTACATGGGGTGTGCTAGGCGCTTATGCCATCGGGTTGCCTGCTTCAGCTAGTTCTCGTGTGTTGTCATCAGCTTTCTATGCTTTGCGAGACACAAAGACGCCAGCCAAAATCGCATACATCCGTATTGTTGTATCGATCGTGATCGGTCTTTCGCTCATGATTCCCCTAGATGACTTAGGGTTCGTGCAGCTTCGTCTGGGAGCAGCTGGACTTGCCCTTGGGGCTTCCGCAGGAGCTTGGCTCGAATATGTTCTTCTTCGCCGCTCACTGCGTATCATGATAGGGGCACATGGACCGGGTTCTTCTGCAGTGCTCCGTGTAATGTTAGCCGCGACATTAGCTGTAGGTTCAGGGGTCCTCCTTCAGCTGAGACTTCCCGCGGCACATCCGATTGTGCTTGGTGTGGCAATCCTTATTCCTGCCGGCCTAGTCTATGTAGCTACAGCAGCTTTCCTAGGTGAAAAAATTTCTGACCGTGTCCGTCGATAGCGAAGTCCTCCGAACTCTTTCCATGAAACCTGGAGTTTATCTCTTCAGGGATCTGCAAGGAGGTGTCCTCTATGTAGGAAAGGCAAAAAAGCTAGGAAGCCGGGTACGAAGCTACTTCCGATCGCCGGAAGGCTTGAGTCCCAAGAACCAAAATATGGTCCGTCTGGTAGATTCCGTTGATAGTATCATCGTAGGTAGTGAGGCGGAGGCGCTGATACTTGAAGCGAATCTTATTAAGGAATATCAGCCCCGCTTCAACATTCTTCTCCGAGACGATAAGAAGTACCCGTACATCAAGGTTAGCGTAAAGGAGCCGTTTCCACGGGTTTATGTGACTCGGAGGATTGTAAACGATGGGTCCCGTTATTTCGGACCCTATACATCTGTGAACCAAATGAGACAGGCGCTCGAAGTGGTTAATCGCCTGCACACGGTTCGTTCGTGCCGGTACAACCTTCCTAAGGACAGCCCTGATCGGCCTTGCTTAGACTACCACATTCAGCGTTGTAAAGCTCCATGTGTTGGTTTGCAGACTGAGTCAGAATACAGAGGTATGATCGATGATATTCTACACATTCTGGAAGGGGATACCGAAGAAATCAGATCTCAAATCGAGGCCCGAATGATGGAGGCGTCAGACGGACTTGATTTTGAATTTGCCGCGAAAATGAGAGACGTAATTGCAGGTCTCGATGGCATCGCTCGGGAACAGAGGGTTCACCGCACCCAGGGTGGAAACATCGATATCGTGGGCTTGGCCAGAGATGACAAACTTGCTGCCGGAGTCGTGTTAAAGGTGCGTTCGGGTTTACTGCTCAGTCGGGTAACTCAGCGATTTGGTGAAATTCAGAATGAAAGAAATCAGGATCTTCTGAGCTCGTTGGTATCCCGACATTATCTGGGTGGTGGAGACGAGGGGATGGTTGATCTCCCTCGGACTGTCCTATTGCCGAATTCTTTTTCAGATCAAGATCTTTTAGAAGAAATTCTCACGGAAACTGCGGGATATAGAGTGCGTATTACCATCCCCCAGCGTGGTGAAAAGCTTCGCCTCTCTGAACTTGCAGAGGTCAATGCACGCCAGGTTCTAGAAGACCGGGTAATAGCCCTCGCGTACGCTGATAATCGCGCAGAAGACGCACTTTTCAGCCTTCAGGATGAGCTTAGCTTGAAAGTTATCCCCCGACTCATGGTCTGCTTCGATGTCTCACATATGCAAGGCAAGGAAACGGTGGCGAGTGCTGTTGTTTTCCAGAACGGGGAACCGAGTCGTGCGGATTATCGCCACATGCGGATCAAGGGCGATTGGGGGAATGACGACTTCCGGTCTATGCAGGAAGCGGTTTATCGGTATTTCCGTCGGCGACTTGATGAGGGCACTCCACTCCCTGACCTAGTGGTTATTGATGGAGGCAAGCCGCAACTAAGTGCAGCACAGAACGCATTCGCTCACCTAGATCTCTCTGGTATAGCGGTTATAGCGTTAGCAAAGAAGGAAGAGGAGGTGTTTGCCCCAGGTAAAAATACGCCTTTGCGGCTCGACCGGAGAAACCGCGCTCTACATATTCTTCAGCGGATTCGCGACGAGGCGCATCGGTTCGCTGTTCGCTATAACCGAAAGCTCAGAACTAAGCGGACTCTACGAAGCCAGCTTGGTGATATTCCAGGCATAGGTCCATGTCGCCAGACGGTGCTTCTACGTCGATTTGGTTCACTTAAGGGGGTAAAGAGTGCCACGAAAGAAGAGATTGCTAGAGTTCCAGGGTTTTCAGAAACTCTTGCGAGTCGCATTTTGACCTACCTAGGCAATTGATCCGATGAGTGTACGAACACGCTTTGCCCCGAGTCCAACTGGTCGTCTACACTTGGGTAACGTCCGAGCGGCAGCTTTTAATTGGCTTTTTAGCAAGAGTTCAGACGGTGTCTTCATCTTGCGGATTGAGGACACAGACATTGAGCGGAATGTGGACGAGGGGGAGGCATCGATCCTCGAGGATCTCCGCTGGCTTGGACTTGATTGGGACGAAGGCCCTGATGTGGATGGGCCTCATGGACCCTACAGACAAAGTGGGCGGTCAGAACTTTATGCCTCGAAGGTAGACGGGCTTGTGGAATCCGGAGGTGCTTATCCCTGTTTTTGCACAGCAGAAGAAGGGCAAGAGGATTCCAGCTTAAAAGAAGTCACGCATCAGTACTCCGGAGCCTGTCGTGGTCTAGATCCGGATGAACGAAATGCTCGCTTAAACGAAGAAGAGCCGCATGTCATCAGATTTTCTGTCCCTCAGAACCATCCTGAGGTCACGATACAAGATGAGGTATTCGGGTCTATATCATTTCCTATAAATGACATAGATGATTTTGTTATCTGTCGAACTGACGGCCGTGTGACCTATAACTTCGGTGTTGTTGTGGATGATATCGATATGGAAATCACCCACGTTATCCGCGGTGTAGGTCACCTTTCAAATACTCCGAAACAGGTTCTCTTATTCGATGCATTAGGAGCTAACCGGCCGGTTTTCGCCCATTTACCGACGGTCTTAGGCCCAGACGGCCGGAAACTATCAAAACGTGAGGGGGCAACGTCTATTCAGGAAATGAAAGCACAGGGCTACCCGGCCGATGCTGTCCTGAACTATGTGTCGCTACTGGGTTGGTCGCATCCGGAAGAGAAGGAGATCCTTTCCAATGAAGAACTCGCGGCTTCTATGTCACTCGACAGAGTTGGAAGGAGTGACTGCCAACTAGATCCTGACAAGTTCCGGTGGGTCTCCCAGCAACATCTTGCGCAGCAGAACCTGCAGGAATTAGTGAGCCATGTCAGGCCTTTCATTGATAGAGATAGATTTCCAGATACCGGTGACAATTTGTCAGCAGTCATAGATACACTCCGAACCCGCCTTTCCACCTATAAAGATATCAATGACCATCTCGGGCTTCTCTTCCCTGAGGACAAAGTCCATGCTGAGTTGTTCAGGAAAGAAGTTGGGGTAGATCCTGAGGTTAATAGGACGCTTATTGCTGTGCGGGAAAAACTCCAAGCTCTTGAGCGATGGGAAGAAGGGGGGATCGGAACTGCTATCAGGGAGGCAGGCACCTCTGCAGGTGTGAAGGGAGCCGAGTTATTCCATCCTGTGCGACGTGTGCTCATCGGGAGCGAAAAAGGTCCAGATCTAGGGAAGATTCTAGTTGGGCTTGGAATGGGAGAAGGGATCAGGCGGATCGACCAAGCGATAGGCGAGTAAGGCCATTGAGAAATACCTATCTTATGGGCATATGAGGCCCAGGGTCTTGGCTGATTTTTTCCGCGCGCCTAATTTATCCGATCTGTGTAGAATTATATGTTTGACTCCAATTGGAGGGTTTTTGGATGAAGATCCGTTTCGGACTCGTCCTCATGATGGCTTTTGGTCTTGGTATGGAGGGCTGTGCTTCAGGTGGAGCTCCAGCCACCGGATTCCCAGAAGCGAGGACTAGAAGTGGTGGCTCCGCTAGCGGAGTGCCAGGGAGTGAGGCAGTCAGCCAGGGCTATAGCCCGCGTAATACCGAGAACACTCGTATGGCTGAGACGTTTTTGGAAAATGCTGGGCGAGAAGATGATGCTGAACTTGCTCGGCCAATTTACGAACAAGCTGTGGCTGCCTCAGCGCTTGCGATCCGTGAAGACAGTGTGAATCCGTTGGCCTATAGGCTTGCAGCTATGGCGAATATCAAGGTTGAGGATTATCAGGCTGCTGGATCGAATTTCGATCGTGCTGAGGAGTTGCGCCCACTTTATCAGTTCGAGTTCGAGGCGATCCGAGAGGAAGTCTGGATCGAGCTGTACCAGTCAGCAATTCCATCGGTTAATTCTGGTGACTATGAAGCTGCGGCAGAGATGTACGTCAATGCGAACGCGATTTATAGGCAACGCCCAGAGGCCATGATTATGCTGAGTCAGATTCAGGCTCAGCTCAATCAATATGACGAAGCGGTCGAGAACATAGATGCTGCTCTAGCGATCCTTGACTCAGATATAGTCCTCGAGACAGATGAAGAGACTGTTGCCGGTTGGAGAGAACTGGCGGCACCACTTCCGTCACTAAGAGCCCAGGTCCTGGCCGCTGGAGGACGATTTGAGGAGGCCATTGCCGACTATCGGACTCTTTTGGTAGATGATCCGACGAACACACAGGCGATGCGTGACCTAGCTACGATGCTTATTCAGACTGGCGAGGAGCAAGAGGGATTCCAGGTCTTTGAACAGCTACTCCAAGAGCCGACGCTGCTTTCCGGAGAAGATCTTTATGCAATCGGAGTGGGCTTCTATCAGGGTAGCTCCTACCGTAGTGCAGCCGACGCTTTCCGGATGGCCGGTGAGAAGAACCGCTATGACCGGGATAGCATTGAACTTTGGGCCCGCTCGCTTCAGCTTGATTCAGCATATGCTGACGTACCAGAGGCGGCTGATCGTTGGATAGAGCTCGATCCGAGTAGTGTGACAGCACACCTCGTATTAGCTCAGGCAGTAAATGCCATGGAAGATACCGAACGTACTGGTGAGGTAGTCCGTGAGATGGAGGCGCTTGAAGTAGATGTCTCCAATCTCAGCCTTACCAAGTACGGTGATGGAGGCGCTAGGATCACTGGCCAGGTAACGAACAGGTTGCTCGATGCCGGTACGCAGGTGACCCTGACCTTCACGTTCTATTCAGATCAAGCAAGCCCCGTCGGGACGTTAGAACAAACACTCGCAGTTGGTGACGAAAATATGGCTGAGGTGTTTGCAGGTGAATTTGATTCACCTCAGGTGGTTGGGGGATACTCCTATGAAGTAAGGGTCAATTAGACGTTCTACACTTAGAAGACTAGGCGGGCGGTCCATTACCAAGTGGGTCGCCCGTTTTTTCTTTGTCCCAAGATTTTTATCTTAGGTATATCATTAGCCCTGAGGAAAAGTACTAGGTAAGATTGGCATAATAAGTCTCACAACCTGCGGGAGTAGCTCAGTTGGTAGAGCATCAGCTTCCCAAGCTGAGGGTCGCCGGTTCGAGCCCGGTCTCCCGCTTAGCGTGAATCAACAAATGCGGCTCATACTACCGATCCTGATCTGCATGGGGTGCACCACGCCTGTCGTTGATGTACCACCGAACATCATACTCATCTATGTAGACGATCTGGGGTGGAGGGACCTTGGTGTGCAGGGGAGCCGCTACTACGAAACTCCGAACGTAGATTTTCTGGCAGTTCAGGGGATGCGTTTTACCGACGCCTATGCCAACGCACCCAACTGTGCACCCAGTCGTGCAGCACTTCTGTCTGGGCAGTATGCGCCGAGGACAGGCATCTACACGGTTGGTGCAGCTGACCGTGGACCGACTGAATTCCGGGCGCTTGTGCCGGTTGCGAATCAAACGGAACTCTCGCTCGACGTCGTTACTCTTGCCGAAACATTGGCTGAAGCAGGTTATGCCACAGGCCACGCCGGTAAATGGCATCTCGGTGGCGAAGGATTCCTGCCTACAGATCAGGGTTTCAAATGGTCGGTCGCTGGGGATGAGCAAGGTAGCCCTCCGGACTACTTTTATCCTTACAAGCGGGGGCAACGCTTCCTACGTGACCTGGAAGAAGGAAGAGAGGATGAGTATCTAGCCGACCGTCTCGTTGATGAAAGCATCCTCTTTATTAAGCGTGAAGCAAAGAAGCCGTTCTTTCTCTACCTGTCGCACTACAGTGTTCACACACCAATTCAGGGAAAACCTGAACTTGCTGCGCGCTATGTCGACAAGGCTGCGGCAGACGGCCAAGACAACCCCACTTACGCAGCGATGGTGCAGAGTGTCGACGAGGGTGTAGGTCGGATCATCGATACGCTTGATGAGTTGGGGCTTGCTGAGAATACGGTTTTGATCTTCTACTCTGACAATGGCGGGTTCGGACCAGCTACATCGATGGTTCCACTACGAGGCTCCAAGGGAATGCTGTACGAGGGTGGTATTCGCGTACCCCTGATCGTGCGTTGGCCAGGACATGTGGAGCCTGGGTCAGTGACTAACGAACCCATTATCGGAACTGATTTCTATCCTACGCTGGCTGAGATAGCCGGCGTGACCCTGGATGGTGATCACATCTTGGATGGCTCAAGTTTTGTCTCTGTGCTGACAGAAACAGGAGAGATTCAGCCCCGAGATTTGGTTTGGCACTTCCCAGCCTATTTGGAGGCTGATCGCTCTGTGTCAGGTCCCTGGAGAACGACGCCTGTGAGCGCCATCCGACGGGGAGCGTACAAGTTGATCCACTTCTTTGAGGATGGTCACTCGGAGCTCTACGATCTTACGGACGATGTATCAGAGTCGAACGATCTTTCGCTCAAAATGCCCGAAGTCGCTGAAGAACTTCAGGCGGCACTAATGGCCTGGTGGGAGGAAACCCAGGCATTTATCCCCTCCAGGCCCAATCGGTCTTATAGCCCTTCTAGGTGAGGTAATGAACCGACGCGAAACCCTCAGGCTTCTATTACTCACGGCGTTTGGATCAAAGGGCCTCATTAGAGTTCCT
>DCAZ01000122.1 GCA_002313925.1 Gemmatimonadales bacterium UBA1120 | reverse complement strand
CTCCCAACTGAGCTATGGCCCCGGCGGGCTATGTGAATTGAAACTATACCCTCGCCCGCTAACCGTTGGTAGATGACCTAACTCACGTCTGGGTATTCATAACCCGGGAGATTTTTCATCCATCTTACGGGGACTCGACCACTTCGGTATCCACCCTGTACATTCGCCGACTATCCTCGGAATGACTGTAAGACCTCAGGAGGTCCTAGTGCGCACCCTCAGAACAATTTTTCTAGCACATCTTCTCTTGGTCCTCCTTCCCGGCCTACACGGGCTAGGAGCACAACACATTCCAACTCCGGAAGAACATTTTGGATTTGTGATCGGCACCGATAAGAAGCTCGCACGTTGGGATGGCATCCTTGAGTACTTCACCCTCATAGCCGACGGGTCAGATCGTATTCAGGTAGACACTGCGGGCCCAACGACACTCGGCAACCCGTTTGTCTCAATTACGATCAGCTCGCCCACTAACCTCGCTCGGCTGAATGAAATCCGTGAAGCATCTAAGCGCATTGCTGATGGAAGAATCGATAAAGAAGAGGCTGAAAGGATCGCTGCGACGACCCCCGCGACGGTGTTCATCAACCACAACATCCATTCGACTGAGATCGGCTCATCACAGACAAGCATCGAGCTAGTACATCACCTTGCGACTGCGGAAGATGATCTAACAAGTCAAATTTTGGATCACGTTGTTACAGTGCTCGTTCCTTCTGCGAATCCGGATGGCCAGGTCCTAGTTACGGACTGGTATGAGCGTAATGTGGGCACTGACTACGAGCGTGCCCGTATGCCATGGCTTTACCATTACTACGCGGGCCACGACAACAACCGGGACTTCTTCCAGGCCAATCTTGTTGAAACACGGTATTGGATGGATTTGATGTACCGTACGACTTACCCGCAGATCTATCTTGACCAACATCAGATGGGTAACAGTGGGCCCAGAATCTTTGTGCCTCCCTACCCTGACCCGATGAACCCTGATATTCACCCGCTACAGTGGCAGCAGCTTCGTTTTATGGGTGGTGGGATGGTCGCAGACCTGCAGGCAGCCGGTAAACAGGGAGTTGTAACAGGTTCGATGTACCGAATTTGGGGACAAGAAGGTGCACTCACTGGTCGGTATCACAATATCGTCGGCATTCTCACGGAGACGGCCAGTGCACGTATAGCGAGCCCAGATACCGTAACCCTTGAAGCACTTGAGCGGGGTGCCGCACCGGGCCGAGGGCTTGGTGAATATGGATTCCAGATCGCATTCGTCGATCCCTGGTTGGGCGGGGAGTGGACGCTCGGAGACATTGTTGACTATCAGATGATCGCGGCCAAGAGCGTGTTAGAGCAGACAGCAAAGTTCAGCCAGCACTATATCATGGGCCGATGGCAGATGGGATCTGAAACAATCGCAAAAGCGGAAATAGAAGGACCACATGCGTATGTGATCCCACGTAATCAGGCCGACCCAATTGCCGCTGCTGAAATGGTGGGCAAGCTCATCCTACAGGGCGTCGAGGTTCACGAGTCAGTCGGAGCATTTGAAGCAAGCATAGCAGATGGCCTTTGGTCATCCCCGGACGACAACGGCCTGAGTGGAAATGAAGACTCCACGGAGGACGCCGCTGAGGAGGATGATCTCCCCGACGAGGATGAAGGTGATACTGAGCGTGAAGAGGACACCGATGAAGAAGCGGTCGAGGACAACAAACCTGAAGAAGAACTGCGCAGCTTTGCTCCAGATTCCTGGATCGTGTATGGAGCACAGCCCGGAAGAGCTGCGGTACTCGATTTGTTAGAGCCGCGTCGACGCCGAGTCCAGCACGAGTGGCCGGGAGGGCCATTCATGCGCTCATACGATGGAGCCGCGTACACGATGCCGATGCAGATGGGTGTTGAGATTACACGTACGGACAATCCCTTCGAGGCTGACACTCGACTAGCCACTTCTGCTAGAGTCGTTGCCCCGCCAATGCCTACTGCCAACGATTGGTACGCGATCAGTGCTGAAGTTACTCGCGCCTACCAAGCAGTGAACCGCATGCTCGAAGCAGGGCTTTCAGTCTTCAAGGCTGTATCAGAGGACGGCCCCCTCTTCATCGTATCTGCCTCAGATCCGCAATCCAGATCCCTTCTGACAGAGATCTCCAACGAGATCGGCGTCACTGTGGTCGCAGACCCACCGACTCTTGGCATGTCGGCTCAACAGCAGGCTGCGCGTATTGGAATCTACCAGGGCTGGGCTGCCTCGATGGATGAGGGATGGACCCGCCTAGTACTTGAAGATTTTGACTATACGTTCGAAACACTCATGAATGATGATGTGCGAGAGGAAGGCCTTTCGGAGAGGCTCGACGTAATCATTATTCCCTCTCAAATTCCGCTGAACCGACTTATTGAAGGCGCAAGTGACGAGGACGCCCCTCCCGGTTTTAGAGGGGGTATAGGAGAAGAGGGTGTCGAGAACCTGAAGGAATTTGTGCGCAACGGAGGGACACTTGTCACGTTCGAAGCAGCAGACGCAATTGTACTCGAGCACTTCGATGTTCCGGTACGAAATGCACTCGAAGACGTCAACAGATCAGACCTCTTTCTGCCCGCATCCCTACTGCGCATAGAACTTGATGAGAACCACCCGCTTGCGGTCGGAAGCCCCAACGAGGTCGCAGCCAAGTGGGCTGGTGGACGGGCATACGAACCAACCGACTTCGGTGGTGATGCAGGCCAGGTTCAAGCAGTGGGCAGTTGGGCTGAAGACCCTGAGCGGCTCTTGATGAGTGGGGTAATCGTCGGGGCGGAAAAGCTCGCCGGAAAAGGCGCAATCTTAGATGTGGAGTACGGAAACGGACGCATCTTAATGTACGGCTTCAGAGTCCAGCACCGAGGTCAAACCCACGGTACTTACAAGCTCCTTTTTAATGCTCTGTTGAAGAACAGCCCACGGACGGCAACCGAGGACCGTTAGGCACTCTGAACCCGAAGAATCTATGGATCACGAAACAACCAACATGCTCACCGACCCGAAGAGGATGATCTAGAAATGCAGAGGGACACCACGGCAATGCGCCCGGCTAAGATTAGCCGAATGAAGAAGCTTCTTCTTATTGCACTCTCCTGTGCGACACCTATTTCTTCTATCTCTGCCCAATCAGGAGCCGAGGTAGCACGCGCATACCGGGAAGCGCACGAAGTTGAAATCCTCAGAAACTTTGCGGAGCTGCTGAGTTATCCCAACCGAGCCCGGGATCTAGACGACATCACACGTGCGGCGGAGTATATCCGGGACGAACTTCTCGCCGTCGGTGTTGACTCCGAACTCCTTCAACTTGAAGACGTACCCCCGATTGTCTACGGTGAACTTAATGTCCCAGGTGCGACCCGGACGTTAGGGATTTATGTGCACTATGATGGCCAGGCTGTCGACCCATCCAACTGGACGCACCCTCCATTTGAGCCGACACTCTACTCGGCCCCAATCCCAGAGGGCGGAAGACAACTTCCGATGCCAGAGCCGGGTGAGGCAGTTGACCCTACCTGGCGCCTCTACGCGAGATCCGCCGGAGATGACAAGGCACCCATAGCTGCAATCCTCCCCGTACTAAAGGCCTTCCAAGAAGGCAACGTTCAATCTACCTCGAACTTGATTTTCTTCTTTGATGGTGAGGAAGAAGCTGGATCACGGAACCTCCCGCGCTATATGGAAACATTCAAAGATCGCCTCGATCCGATCGATATTTGGCTGTTCTTTGATGGGCCCGCACACCCTAGTGGACGTCCGCAAATCACGTTTGGTGTGCGTGGTTCAATGGGAATGGAAGTCACCGTGTACGGAGCTGCACGAAATCTTCACTCGGGGCATTATGGGAATTGGGCACCAGACACAGGTGTAATCCTGTCACGGCTCTTAGTGTCAATGAAGGACGAGGCCGGACGCGTACTGGTGGACGGTTGGTATGACACAGCTGAGCCAATTGGAGAAGAAGAGCGCGCCGCGCTGGCAGCGATGCCTGCATGGGATGAACAACTGAAGCGTGAGCTTGGGATCGTTCGCTCCGAAGGCGAGCCTGAATCCCTACCTGAGCGACTGATGGTGCCTGCCCTAAATATTCGTGGGATCACGAGTGGTAACACGGGTGCTCTCGCCCGCAATGTAATCCCGAATACCGCAATCGCTGCTCTCGGAATTCGGCTCGTGAAGGGCAACGACCCAGCGCACCTCCGACAGCTGATTGTCGACCATATTCAACGTGAGGGGTTCCATGTTGTCTCGGAAGATCCAGATATGGAGACACGTCGCAGCTACCCATTGATCGCAAAAGTCACCGGCGGTGGTGGCTCCAGGGCGGCTCGTACTTCGATGGCGAACCCATTCGCCCAGAGTGTGATGGCAGCAGCCAGTATGGCCGCGAACCAGGCTTTTGGGGAGGGCTCACTAGTGGTGGCACCAGGGATGGGCGGGACGCTGCCAATTACGCCCTTTACAGAGATCCTACAAAAACCTGCAATCATCGTCCCAGTCGCGAATCATGATAACAATCAACATGCTCCGGACGAAAATCTGCGCATCGCGAACCTTTGGTATGCGATCGACCTTTACGCCCAACTGTTGACTATGCCAGCAACCATCTTCTAGGTCTGATATCAGATCTATCGTCAGGGCTCACTATCTTGGGCCTACTCTTGCCACTAGAGAGTTTAAGATGTGTGATCAATATCGAGCCCTACACGGGTAGGGGGCTGGCATGCTGCTCAAAGCCAACCGATATTGACGCCTCTACCTTGCCTCTCACCTAGGAGATAGGCACAGATGCGCAAATTGATCGCACTTGGTCTTCTCGCAGGAGTGATCGCGATGGGCGCACCGGCAGAAGCCAGCGCTCAGGACTCGGGCCTCCTTGCTGTTGGTGCCATGGCCCCGGATTTTGCTCTACCTGGCGCGACCCGCTACGGGTTGCTCCAGGAACCAATCCGCCTGAGTGACTACCGAGGCGAAACGGTTGTCCTCGCGTTCTTCTTCCGCGTCAGGACACCTGGCTGAACAGTCCAAATGACAGCGTACCGTGATCAGTACGCAAGCCTTTTCAATGAAGGACGAAACGTCGTGCTTATAGGCGTTTCTAATGACTCACAAAGTGAACTCGGATCGTGGTTGAAAGATGCAGATTTTCCGTTTCTGTTCGCCAGCGATGCCTCTAACAACGGCGGTACTTACGCTGCCTTTGGTGGAGGTCTGCGCTCAAACAACATGGTGGATAGCCGAGCGGTAATCGTGGTCGGGCCAGACGGCCGGATTGCGGAGACAATCGAGAGCTTCAATCAGAACGATCCGATGGCCTACGAACATCTTGCTGA
>DCAZ01000073.1 GCA_002313925.1 Gemmatimonadales bacterium UBA1120 | reverse complement strand
GTAGGTGTTGAGCCGATCCTCGATGATGGTTTGTACCTCTCCAGTCGCGGCGTTCGCGATCATCACGTCCGTTCTCTTCCGGTCGCGTGAGGTTCTGGTGAACCAGAGTTCGTCGGAGTTATCGGAGAGCCAGACTTGTTGCCTCGGTTCATCGGAGTCGGGATAGACGAACTGACGGTCGCTAGCGACTGACATCATCTGATCTTTCCACGGATCGTCGTTGACCTGGACCATGTTGCGTGCAGCGATGTCGTAGATCAGGAGTTCGCTCTGGGTGACATTTTCCTCACCCGGCATATCATACTTATAGGACTCGAGCTCGGGACGCTTGTTACCCACTGCGTGCACGACCCAAAGATCACCAACCTCACGCTGGTCTCGGCGTACGAGCGCGAACTTCTGTGAGTCCTTCGACCATACGACTCCGGCTCGTTTGCGGTCGTCCTTGTTCTCTTCAGAGGTCACATTGGTCTCACCCCGACCTCCCGAGCCGCCGTAGGAGTAGAACTCCTCTCCGTCCGTTGTCAGTTGGATCTCTTCAACCTCGACATCTTCTTCAGCCTCAGTGGCTTCATCGCCACTCTCGCCGCGACGTGCGTCGAGGATCGACTCATAATCGGATCCGCTGATCATCCAGAGGTTGTAGTTACGCGCGAACACGACTGTCTCACCGTCCGGTGACACGTTCGCCCAACCCGGATGGTTGTTCGGTGACTCGTAGTCCTCCAGCTCACGCAGCGTCTGTGTCCCCACATCATACTCGAAGTGGTACATCTTCTTATCGCTGCGTCCCTCCTGGTCGCTATCCTCTTCTTCTTGTTCTTCCTCAGTATCGACCTCCTCTTCTTCGTCGATATCTTCATCCTGAGAAGACTCTACGTCGAACTGCAGCGTGTTCGCATCGATGAAGCGGATGTTACTGATCGGCAGGTGCTGTCCGTCCCAGGGATCGAGGGTAATGCGTGTGAGCTCAGCTGCGATGCGGTCGTTGTCGAAAAGCTGGCTTTTCGTGCCACGTACTGGATCCACGATGTTGTAGAACGTTCCGTCAGAGTTCTCCCATTCGTACCAGAACCGCTCGCTTCCCTCGATCCAGTTCGGAGAGACCGTCGTGCTGTGTACCATCTCCTGGATCTTGTAGGGCGCGAAGCGTGCCGCGAGATCGTAGTTCGCCGATCCCGGACCACCGACGACGTTCGAGCCACCGCTTCCGCGGCTTTCAAGTCGTATCTCGATGTTTTCCTGCTGAGCCGATAGCTGGGTAACACCACCCAGGATGGCTAGTACAGCAAGAGATGTGATGTAGGAGCGGAAGTTGCTGAGCATCATGTTCATCAGGTCGTTCTCCAGATCGTTAATCAGCCAGGTAAACCAAGAGGCATCGTCAAAGGACTGGGGTCAATGCCAAGCCATATCTCTTCGTCAGATATCGGCTGACGTTGCATCCAGTCTTGACACGTGCTACGAACCGGGGCGACGGTGCGACTGTCGTTTACCTCCTCCGGAGCAATGCTGTGAAGCGAAGTGCACATCTGCTGTCCTCTCTAGTGTTCACAGGTTTATTGATGTCCCCACCCGCCGAGACACAGGAGATCGCGAACGCATATAGACAAGTGGCAGACCGCCTTATTGATGCCTTGACTGAGAATCACGATGCCTACGAGAGATTGACCAAACTGGTTGATCGCTTTGGGCATCGGGTTTCTGGGTCAGTGGCACTTGAGCAGGCAATCGACTGGATCATGGAGGAGATGCAGGCTGACGGGCTCGAGAACGTCCGTGGGGAGACCGTCATGGTACCGCATTGGGTTCGCGGTGAGGAATCGCTACAGATGGTGCTCCCACGACCGAGGAACCTGCCGATGCTCGGTCTCGGAGGAAGTATCGCAACGCCCCCCGGCGGAGTTCGTGCAGAACTAATGGTGGTGAGCAGCTTCGAAGAACTAGATCGACGGGCGGAAGAGGCGAGCGGCCGCATCGTTTTGTTCGATGTTCCGTTCACCAACTATGGCCAGACTGTCGCATACCGAACGGGTGGTGCTCCAGCCGCGGCGCGTGCAGGTGCAGTAGCCAGCTTGATCCGATCTGTCACACCGTATTCTCAACAGACGCCACACACGGGCCAGATGCGCTATGAGGAGGGCACCCCACGCATCGCACACGCAGCGATCACAGTTGAGGATGCGGAGCTTCTGCACCGGATGGTTGATCGCGGAGAACGTGTTGAGCTGTTACTTGAGATGAATGCACAGATGCTGCCGGACGCTCCATCTCGAAATGTTATGGGCGAGCTTGTTGGAAGTGAATACCCAGACGAAGTGGTGGTCCTCGGTGGGCATATCGATTCATGGGACGTAGGACAGGGTGCCATGGATGATGCTGGCGGAGTGGTTGCTGCTTGGGAAGCAGTCCGGCTGATGAAGGACCTCGGGCTAAGGCCTCGTCGAACGGTTCGCGTTGTTGGTTGGACCAGTGAGGAGAACGGCGGACCAGGTGGCAGAGCGTATGCCGCAGCTCATGCCGATGAATACCATGTACTCGCAATGGAGTCTGATGCAGGTGTTTTCGAGCCGCAGGGATTTGGATTCACCGGCTCGGAAGAGGCATTCGGGATGATCACAGAGATTGGGACGTTACTCACTCGTATCCATTCAGGGGTCATAAGCCGGGGCGGTGGCGGTGCAGACATTACTCCGCTCATGGAAACGGGCGTGCCTGGTATGGGTTTGCAGGTTGATGGAACACGCTATTTCTGGTACCACCACTCTGATGCAGACACGATTGACAAGCTTGACCCTGACGAGGTGGCACGTTGTGCAGCGACGATGGCTGTGATGGCCTATGTGGTTGCGGATATGCCGGTGCGGCTGCCACGATGACGCCACGCTGAGTAAATTCTTAGGATTAGGAAAAATAATTGGAGAAATCTGGAATGCCCGAAACGAGGCACTCGCTCGGAAAGCGTATGATTGGTGCGATGTTCCTTAACATCGATGTGTTTGAGGAGGTAGAACACGACAGAAACGCTACCGGTCAGGCCGCGATGGTCGTGCTCATGGTTGCAGTCGCAAGTGGTATAGGTGCATCAGGGCTTGGGTTGTATGGGACTATGGTAACTTCGGTGGGAGCACTGATTGATTGGGTGGTCTGGGCTGGAATCTGTTATGTAGTTGGGGATCAGCTCTTCGGCGGTAGGGCCACATGGGGTGAACTTTTACGCACGCTTGGATTCGCTCAGACACCTGGACTGCTGTTGCTCCTAGTTCTTATTCCAATACTACACGATCCCATCATCGTGCTCGTCCTGCTATGGAGTGCTGTTGCGGGTTTCATCGCGGTGCGTCAGGGACTGGATATCGGAAACGTCAAGACACTATTCACGATTATATTGGCGACAGGTGTGGTTGGCTTCATAGAATGGATCCAACAAGTGCGAATACTCGGCGATCTTCCTTGACCCCCTTCTAGAGTAGATCTCTGATGGAATTTGGCTGGAATCCATCGATGTGGGCCTCACCAGTTCCATTTGGATTGGGGCATGAGAAGCCGGGACACTTCCGAGACATGGCGCGCACATGGTGGAAGAACCGGGATCAACTTGAATACGCGACACGAATCCTGAAGGATGGCGTGTGCGACGGATGCGCACTGGGCACGACTGGAATCCATGATTTCACGCTCGACGGAGTGCATCTGTGTTCGATCCGGCTAGAACTTCTGCGTCTGAACACGATGGGAGCACTTGAGCCCAAGCATCTTAATGAGGTGGATTCTCTCGTTGAACTTTCGGGAAAAGATCTTCGAGAACTCGGTCGTATCCCGTTCCCCATGGTGCGGCGCAGGGGAGATCAGGGCTTTACTCGGCTCGGCTGGGATGACGCGCTTGAGCTGATTGCAGATCGGGTCCGGAAGGTTGAGCCAAAGCGACTCGCCTTCTATCTGACGTCTCGCGGAATAACCAACGAGGTATACTACGGCGCTCAAAAAGTCGCTCGATTTTTGGGCACCAACAACATCGATAATTCCGCTCGTATCTGTCATGCACCAAGTACCACCGCACTAAAGCGTTCAATCGGATACGCCGCTTCGACGTGCTCATACAGTGACTGGATTGGGACTGATCTACTTGTCTTCTTTGGGTCACATGTAGCAAACAACCAGCCTGTGGCCACGAAGTACATGTATCGGGCTAAGGAAAAAGGCACTCGCATAGTCGTTGTAAACTCGTTCCGTGAGCCTGGTATGGAGCGCTACTGGATCCCATCAATCTTCGATAGCGCGCTCTTTGGCTCTAAGCTCACAGACGAATTTTTCCAGGTGCACCAGGGTGGGGATATCGCATTTCTTAATGGTGTACTGAAGCACCTTATTGCACTCGGAACAGTTGATAGCGAGTTCATTGAAAATCAGACCTCGGGGTTCGATGAACTGCGGG
>DCAZ01000114.1:807-2696 GCA_002313925.1 Gemmatimonadales bacterium UBA1120 | reverse complement strand
TAGGGAGGAATAGACAGAATTGGCGCGGTCGCCAGCTTGGCGTGCCGCGCCAATTTCTTTTTGATGCCTATAGTGAATACCCTGAAAAACAAACAAGCAGTGGTGGCGATTAGACGAGCCTCTATCTTGCGCCTGCAATGCAGAAATTTCCAATATTTTTGGACTGCTGCGGTGCTTATTCTCTTCAGTCCTTCACTGGCTGAGGCTCAGCGGGATCGAGTTGGTACAGCCTCAATCTCCGGGGTCGTGCTTGACCAAGAAACGAATGATCCCGTGATTGGTGTCGAGATGAGCGTGGACCGGACTTCCGCACTTTCGATCACGAACGAGCAGGGAGAATTCCACTTCGAAGAGGTTCTATCTGGATCTCTCATTCTCAGATCACGCCGCTTAGGATATCAAGAAAGGACGGATTCTCTTTCGGTGCCTGAGGGTGCCTTGATCGATGTGACGGTTCGCTTATCCACTGAACCTGTCGAACTTGAGGAACTGGTCGTTGAAGTCAGATCCCGACTTTTGGAGCAGAGAGGTTTCTATGAGCGTCAACGCACGGGATATGGCGGGGTATTCATCGACAGGGAGGCCATTGAGGACCGTAACCCTAACGTTTTAACGGACCTGTTTCGTACGATGTCAGGGTTGAGGGTTGTTTATGGTGGATTATTTGGGCCAAAGATATTCATCAACCAAAACATAACATTCTCGGATGGTGGCCTTGGTTGTGAGCCGGGTCTAATGCTGGACGGAGTTCGGTCCACCATGAGAAGCTATGATTTCATAGATCCCGTAGAGGTGGAAGGCCTGGAAGTGTACGCGGGTGGTGGAGCGCCTGGGGGCTTTAGCGATCCATGTGGTACCATAGCGATATGGACCAGGATACAGGTCAGAAGGCGCTAAAGCGTTCTCAGGAAAAGCAAAACACTTTGTTGTAACTCGAGAGTGAGATCCTGGAATCTATAGCGTGCAGATTCTGCTTCTCCTCCGTGCATCAGGATTGCATCCCTTACACTCCGAGCCCTTCCATCGTGCAGGAACTCCGACCGCAAATATAAGCCTACCAGCCTCGTAGTTCTCCACTCGGATGGAGAAGCACCTGGTGCACAGATGCTAGCTAACTCCGGCCCCATATCATGTAAGAGCACGTCCGAATAGATACGGAAGCGTTTTCGATCCAGAGCTGCAGATTGATTAGTTCCAGTCACGAATGTAGGAATATGACAGTTCACACATCCTATACTTTCAAAAATCCTTTCACCCTCTTCGCTTGCTGCCTGGTCTTCTGGACTATCTAGTGTACGACGTGGTGGCTGGGCGAGAAAACCAATGTAGGCTTCGAGTAAATCCAGATCGGATGTTTCTATCTCGGGGTCTGGAACCGGATCACTTCCTTCAGGGAGTGGGAGTCCGTTGGGTATCTCCTCAACGGGATGGGCAGGTGTAGTAAGGCCCATTTCACCACGGATCGCGTTTTCTATGAATTCACTCAGGGTAGCATGCTGTGCCTTGTTCCCGAATCGGCCTAATGACCCATCAGGCCCGAGCCCAGGCCGTCCTGAGATGCCATCTCCATCTTGATCGTTTGGGTCAGCCTTGATCAGGATGTCTTCATCTTCAATCGCCTCTACAAGACCGATTCCGTAGAGTGAAGGTGCGCGGAGTTCCGTTACGGCTGTGGCGGATACAGGAATCCGCTCCGGTAAAATCCCTGCAGTTCGGAGTGCAGGTACGACAGATGCCTGGAGTAGATCACCGCCATCTTCTTTGAGTAAATTACACTTGGTGTGTTCGTCGAAGTCGCTGACCTTGGTCACAGGTTCTGCCCCGTGACCTCCACTGGTTGGAAGATCGTGACAGGAGCTGCAACTTACTTGGTTGAATAGTGGTCCGAG
>DCAZ01000114.1:0-392 GCA_002313925.1 Gemmatimonadales bacterium UBA1120 | reverse complement strand
CCCGGCAGGAGCCTCTACTTCTGTTTCATCTGCAATCCCGCATCCGGTAAGTACAGAGCACAGTAGGATCGGTAAACGGGTTGAGCTTCTTAGCACGTGAGTGAATTTAGTTGTTCACGATTTCGCCGAACTGATATACGAACTGAAACGTTTCCTGATCACCATCTTCACCTGCGGGGAGAAGCTTACGGAAGTCGTTATACCACTCGTCTTCATCGATCATAATCCGCATAGTCAGCGTCGCTTCTTCACCCTCGGGAGGGTATGTCTCTAGGAAGAATTGGTGTTGTTCCGTGAACGGGTATGTCCTCTCGAATGGGAGGGCCACAGATGAGGTATCTGAGTTCACGAGGTATACGACAGACGGACAACTGGGATCGTCAGGGCACTCA
>DCAZ01000104.1 GCA_002313925.1 Gemmatimonadales bacterium UBA1120 | reverse complement strand
ATAACCGCCAACCGCTATCTTCATCACATGGTAAGGTACTTGGTCGGAACCATGGTTGATATCGCTCGAGGAAAACGGCAAAAGGATGACCTCCGAAGACTTCTCTCTGCTGAGCCAGACCTTACCACATCACCACCCGCACCACCGCAAGGTCTGTTCTTGGTACATGTGCAGTACCCCGAGCACTTTGAATTTCCCCCAGCCTCCTCAAAGAGCATAGCTAACGTATGAAAATTTTCTTGGATACCGCTGATATCGGAGAAATCCGTCGGGCGGCCGATGCCGGACTTATCGATGGAATCACAACAAATCCTTCCCTTATCTCTAAGGTCGCTGGAAGCCGGGATCCGAAAGAGATTTATCTTGAGATCTGCGAGATCGTGGATGGACCCATCAGCCTAGAGGTCGTTGCGATTGAACGTACACAAATGGTTGAAGAAGGCAGAAAACTTGCCGGAATTCATGAGAATGTTGTGGTGAAAGTCCCACTTACCGAGGACGGTCTGAAAACTTGTCGTGAACTCGTCAACAGCGGGATTCCGGTGAATGTTACCCTATGTTTCTCTGTCTCACAGGCGTTATTAGCCGCCAAGGCAGGTGCGACCTACATATCTCCATTTGTCGGTCGAATTGATGATATCTCTGGGGAAGGCATGCAACTCATCCATCAAATTCGTCAGGTCTATGATGGCTACGGTTATGCTACGGAGATTCTCGCAGCTTCCCTCAGACACCCTCTGCATGTTGTTGAGTCGATGATGCTTGGCGCTGATTGCTGCACAATTCCGCCAAAAGTCTTATGGCAGTTGGCCAAGCATCCTCTGACAGACAGAGGATTAGAAGCTTTTCTGGCAGACTGGGACACATTGGGAGTTGAGCTCTAAGTGGTGAGGCTAACCCTGGATTGGGCTAGGTATAAGGAGGACGCGGAGGAGTGAAAATCGTAAGAGATTGGTTAGTAAGAGGATTCAGTATCAAGTGGGTACCCGTGCTACTCCTGATGGCGTGTGCTCCCAAAAATGATGATGACGAAGTGCCTTATGCTGGCCTGGACACTTTGCCGATACTTGCTGAACTGACCTCAGTGTCTACCCCATTAGAAGTTGTCACTGAACCAAGCCAGGAGCGCACTGAGCTCAGTACAGACCAACTCTCCCAGAGTCGAAATACAGCGATCGTTCAAGCCGCGAAACGCGTCGCCCCGGCTGTCGTGAGCATTAGCGTGATTCGCACCGGAAGGACAAGAACCACATCGATGTGGGAGAGTTTCTTCATGCCACCTCAAAGGAGAAGTGCAGGCTTTGGGTCGGGTGTGATCGTGCGCAGTGATGGTATTGTAATAACCAATGACCATGTGATCGCGGATGCTGAACAGATTCGGGTGACTCTTCCGGGCGGAGGCGATTTTGACGCCGAATTGATCGGTACTGACCCACTCGCTGATATCGCAGTGCTAGTTATAGAAGGAAAAGATCTGCCGGTTGCTCCAATAGGGACCGCTGAGGGACTCATGATTGGGGAATGGGCTCTCGCGATTGGAAATCCACTCGGGAT
Source organism: Gemmatimonadales bacterium UBA1120 (assembly GCA_002313925.1). Lineage (GTDB taxonomy): Bacteria > Gemmatimonadota > Gemmatimonadetes > Longimicrobiales > Gaopeijiaceae > UBA1142. Next base: position 21,067 of record DCAZ01000104.1, on the reverse strand, counting down.
GCAGGCTGCAGACACTGAACCAACAGTCACAGCTGGAGTGATTTCCGCAGTAAACCGCAATATCGTGCCGTCTGCATACGGAGAATCACAAAATAGTGAAGGATTCTACCTCGGCATGATTCAGACAGACGCCTCCATTAATCCCGGTAACTCAGGTGGACCACTGGTTAATGCAGTCGGTGAGGTCATCGGGATCAATACCTCAATCATATCTCGTAGCGGTGGAAGCGAGGGTTTGGGTTTTGCAATTCCGATTGATCGAGCACTGAAGATCACTGACGACTTACTGAGCCTAGGAGAGGTTCAACGAGCCTGGGTGGGACTCGAGGTAGAACCGGTGGAAGCGGATGCCTGGGGTCGCACACGAGGAGTGCGTATTTCGAGGATTGCCCCAGGATCTCCCGGTGATAGAGCTCCACTCGAGCCCGGGGATCGACTTCTTAGAGTTAATGGTCGCGCACTTACGGGTCCACTAGATTTCGAAGGGGCTCTGTTAGATCTCCGTTCTGGGGATCTACTAGAAATTCTAGTAGAAGGACGATCTCAGTCGATCTTGTTGGAAGCTGAGCAGTTTCCATCGATTACCGCTGAACGTGTTACAGTGTTGCGGGATCTGGAACTCGTGACGATCACCCCCGAGATCAGAGGGGAGCAGGACATTAGTAGTGAACAAGGGGCCTTGGTCACGGGAGTCTCCGACCAATTATCACGTCAACTCGGCATTACGGTCGGCGACGTAATCATCGGTATTGATCGGATTGTCGTCGCGAGTGCGGATCAGGTCGCCTCTATATTCGATTCTTTGGGGGGGAGTGGGAGAATCACGTTGCATTTTGAGCGTAATCGGGGCTACAACATGCGTCAGTTCTACTGGAGACGATGAGCTTGAATAGTATGAACCGTTATATACACCCCCTCGCGGATCGATACGCTTCCACGCAGATGCAAGAAATTTTCTCGCCGATGAAAAAATTCGGTACTTGGCGTCGACTTTGGTTAGCGCTCGCGGAATCCCAGGCTGAGCTGGGCCTAGAGATTCCTGAAGAGGCACTGAGCCAGATGCGCGCGGCACTGGATAAGATCGACCTAGAATCAGCAGCTGAGTATGAGCGCCGGTTCCGTCACGACGTCATGGCACATGTGCACCTCTTCGGGGATGCTGCACCCGCTGCCAGAGCTGTGATTCACCTAGGAGCTACAAGCGCTTTCATCGGCGACAACACAGATCTAATTCTCCACCGGGAAGCACTGACACTGACCTTGAAGCGGGTAGTACGATGCATATCGGCACTTGCGATTTTCGCTGAGGCCTATGCATCTCTTCCCACCCTGGGCTACACACACTTCCAGCCCGCTCAACCTACAACGGTTGGCAAACGAGCAACTCTCTGGGCTCAGGATTTACTTCTAGATCTCGAAGAGCTTGAATACCGAATCTCATCGCTCCGATTCAGGGGTGTTCGCGGAACGACGGGTACACAGGCTTCCTTTCTAGAACTGTTTGATGGGGATCACAGTAAAGTTGATGCGTTAGACTCGGCAGTTGGACTGCGTATGGGCTTCGAAAATAGCTACTCGCTGAGTGGTCAGACTTACCCTCGGAAGGTGGACTTCGCTGTTCAAAGCACTTTGGCTGGAGTCGCCACTTCAGTGTCGAAGATTGGGCACGACTGGAGGATTCTGGCTCACCTACGGGAGGTCGAAGAACCATTTGAATCCGAACAAATTGGCTCATCTGCGATGCCTTATAAGCGGAATCCAATGAGGGCAGAGAGAATCTGTGCGCTTGCCCGTCATGTGATCGTACTAGCGCAGGATCCCGCCTTCACCGCTGCTACCCAGTGGCTTGAGCGCACACTTGATGATTCAGCCAACCGACGCGTCTCAATACCGGATGCCTTCCTAGCGCTTGATGGGTGCTTAGTCCTTGCTGAGAACGTGTCGAAAGGATTGATCGTCAATCCCGCAGTGGTCGAAAAAAATCTTGCAGAACACCTTCCCTTCATGGCAACAGAAACGATCTTGATGCACGCAACAGCACGTGGTGGGGATCGGCAAGACCTGCACGAGCGCATGCGCAAACACTCGATCGCTGCAGCTACAAGATTGAAGGGAGGTAGCAGTGAATCCGATCTTATCCAGTGTATCGCAGAGGACAAAGCCTTTGATGTCAGTGCCGAAGAGTTGGAGGACCTAGTGGATCCGAAGCGCTTCGTTGGTCGAGCCCCTGAACAGGTAGCACAGTTTCTCTGCGAACAGGTGACACCCATGCTGGAACGACTTGGTAAAAACGCCGAAGAACTACAATCAACCGAATTACATGTTTAAAGACACGCCCATCCTGGAATCACAACTGGATCTACCATTAATTCATCGTGGAAAAGTCCGCGATGTCTACGAAGTAGACGATAATACCTTATTGATGGTAGCCAGCGACCGTGTGAGTGCCTTCGATGTAGTCCTACCCCAGCCTATTCCTAACAAAGGCGAGGTATTAACTCAGATTACAGCGTGGTGGCTCAAGCAACTTGAAAACCATTTAGAGCATCATTTGATTGCGGTTGACCCTGATGCAATTGTGACACGCCATCCCGAACTCGCTGGGACTCGTCCCATGTGGGAGAAACGGTCGATGCTGGTTACCCGCACAAAACCAGTCCTCGTCGAGTGCATTATCAGAGGGTATATCACCGGTTCAGCATGGAAGGAGTACCGGGACAATGGAACTTTAGCTAATGAGCCTCTACCTGATGGGCTAAGAGAAAGTGAGCAACTCGAGCCCGCTATTTTCTCACCATCAACGAAAGCAGAACACGGCGAACATGACGAAAACATCACCTATGGTCAGGTGGTTGACCTTCTAGGTCCTGATCTGGCTGGTCGGCTGCGTGAGCTTTCGCTAGAGACTTATCAGTTCGGAAGACAAGTAGCCGAAGGCGCTGGCATCATCTTGGCAGACACTAAATTTGAATTCGGACTCGATCATTCTGGTAAACTACTTTTGATCGACGAGGTACTTACACCAGATTCCTCAAGGTTTTGGCCTAAGGAGAGCTATGAAATTGGTCGTGGCCAACCCTCCCTCGATAAACAACCAATTCGGGACTGGCTCGATGCACTTTCAGGCTGGGACAAGTCACCACCACCACCCAATCTTCCTGATGAGGTAGTTCAGGCTGCTGCTGCTCGCTATGAAGAAATTTTTCAAAGACTCACCGGCATCCCACTAGCCGATTTTCAGCCACCTGATTTCAGTCAATCCCAGTGAACCTAGCCCCTGAGGGTTACCCTTTCGTAGCTGGTCTGGCGTTGATGGCAATGGCTACCTGGATTGCCGCTATCGCAGGCTTTGGTGGAGGAGTGACCCTAGTCATCGCAGCACTCTTCACGGCCCTGACTATTTTTAATCTCTGGTTTTTCAGAGATCCGAAACGCCTCCACCCTACTGGAGCTGGCTTGGTACTCGCCCCCGCTGAAGGCCGGGTGATTGACATCTCTGAGGTTGGAGAGCCTTCATTCGTGGGCAAGGCAAGGAAGATTTCCATCTTCCTCAGCATATTTGACGTGCATATTCAGCGAGCTCCTGTAGAGGGAGTAGTGAACCACCGAGAATACCGTCCCGGGGCATACAAGGTGGCCTGGGCGGACAAAGCTTCGGAGGAGAACGAACAAGCCTCAATCGGGATCACTACGGAGATGGGTAATGTTCTAGTTCGCCAGATAGCAGGTCTAGTGGCCAGGCGCATCATAACATATCCGTCAGAAGGAGATCGCTTGGAGCGTGGCCAAAGAATCGGACTTATCCGATTTGGCTCCCGCGTTGACCTATTTCTCCCACTTGATTGGGAGATAATATGCTCCGTGGGGGACAGGACTCGAGTGGGATCTTCAGTTCTAGCTCGGCATCCAGTAGAGGCTGTCAGATGAAAAAGAGTTGGACGCCTAGAGGAGAAAGACTGCGAAAGGGGATCATAATTCTTCCCTCGGCCTTCACTCTAGGTAACCTCTTCTTCGGACTCTACTCGATGGTTTCTGTTGCTCGGGGAGACCTCATTTCGGCTGGGTGGTTTGTCATCTATGCGGGAATACTTGATACCCTCGACGGAAAAATTGCTCGGTTCACACACACCGGAACGAGGTTTGGAGCGGAGTTAGACTCTCTGGTGGACGCAATTTCATTCGGTGTAGCGCCCTCCTTCATAATGTTTGAGCTCTTCTTTGCTGATGCTCAGTGGAGCTGGACTTTATCTTTCGTCTTTGTAACCGCAACGGTAGTTCGACTCGCTCGGTTTAATCTCGAGGAAGGTGGCCAGGCCAAGAAGTACTTTCACGGGCTCCCGGCACCAGCTGCAGGCATGACCCTCGCAGCATATTACCCGTTCAGTCAAACACCCATCTTTGCTGAGTACTTGAGTGCGTACCCGTGGGAACAAATCGCTCCGGTAGGAACAGTTATTCTCAGCATCCTTATGGTCAGCTCTGTGCCCTATGATAAGCTGCCCAAGATCGGCCTTAGCACTCCCCGGGGGATTATTAATTCGATATTCATCTCCACCTGTCTTTTAGCAGCAGTATTACAGCCGAGATACTACTTCTTCACTGCCTTATTGCTTTACATCATCTGGGGACTCTTGAGGTCTATTCTAAGTGGGCGACTCGAGGGAATCCCTGCAGGTGACCTACTTCTTGATGAAGATGAAGACGAAGTGAATGGGCATGCGGAAATCAGGGTGGTCGACTATAGACATCTTGGGCCTCGCGGACCCACTGACCCTCAACTATCAAATGCAGACTCTGCTCGGGAGGACCCCGCTTGAACCATTTTCGTATGGAGATCCTTGTGAAGCCCCGTCCGGGACTTCTGGATCCACAAGGCAAAGCTATCCATCATGCGCTTCGATCACTTGGGTGGAGTGATACCCAAGACGTCCGCGTTGGTAAGGCGATCTATATTGATCTAGAAGCCGAAGACAGTGACACCGCACTTCAGACTGCCCAAGCAATGTGCCGGAAAATTCTGGCTAACCCGGTGACGGAAGATTTCGAGGTGTCAATCGTGGAGAATACTGAGAGAATCACAGCATGAGGGTCGGTGTCGTCACATTTCCCGGTTCAAACTGTGATTACGATCTTTATAAAGCCGCACAACAAATCGGTGCGAAAGTAGAATTCATATGGCACCGTCAGAAGAACCTCGATGGATACGATGCACTTATGCTTCCAGGAGGGTTTTCTTACGGTGATTACCTGCGAGCAGGTGCAATAGCCCGGATCAGTCCTGTTATGGAGGACATCATTGGATTCGCTGAGAATGGCGGACCTGTTCTGGGTATCTGCAACGGTTTTCAGATTCTTTGTGAAGCCGGACTCCTACCGGGATCCCTAGTTCGGAATGCCTCGCTCCGTTTTGAGAGCAAAGACATCCATGTGCTCGTCGAACAAACTGACACCCCGTTTACGAGCGAGTACCAGAAGGGACAGATCCTCCGTATGCCAATAGCACACGGTGAAGGAAATTACGAAGCAGACGACCAACTTCTAGAGGAACTGGAAGCTGAGGGGAGAGTCGTTTTCAGGTATGTGAGTTCAGATGGTGAGTTAAGTGAAGAGGCGAACCCTAATGGCTCCAAGAATAGTATCGCTGGGTTGTCTAATAAGTCAGGAAATGTCTTGGGTATGATGCCTCATCCCGAGCGTGCAATGGAAGAAATCCTTGGATCTATCGATGGAGTGGGTGTTTTTCTGTCACTGGCTACAAACCTATCCACCGTTGTGCTATAACAACGAAATCCAAATGCTGAGACGAGAGGCCTTAATCCCATGAGTGCCGGCGAAAGTGCATCCGTAACAATACCTTTAGTGCCTCCGCGCACGGGCGACCCCGAAATCACTTCAGAGCTCGTAGCTGACCACGGTCTTTCCGACGATGAGTACGAGCGCATTTGTAGAATTATGGGCCGTATCCCAACATTCACTGAATTAGGTGTCTTTAGTGCAATGTGGTCGGAGCACTGCGGCTACAAGAACTCTAAACGGCTCCTCCAGTTGCTTCCAACCGAGGCACCTTGGGTTATTCAAGGTCCAGGAGAGAACGCCGGAGTGATTGACATAGGAGACGGCTACGCACTGGCGTTCAAGATAGAGTCACACAACCACCCATCGGCAGTTGAACCCTATCAGGGTGCGGCTACTGGTGTGGGAGGCATCCTACGGGACGTTTTCACGATGGGAGCCCGTCCCATCGCTATTTTGGACTCACTTCGTTTTGGGGATCTGGATAGTGCAAGAGTCCGGTACTTATTCGGTGGAGTTGTTAGCGGGGTCGGTGACTATGGCAACTGCGTCGGCGTTCCAAATATTGGCGGGGAGGTAGCGTTCGACCGAGGCTACGAAGGAAACCCAATCGTGAACGCGATGTGCTTGGGTCTGATGAAGAAAGAGGATTTGATTACGGCATCGGCTTCGGGTGTGGGCAATACATTAATGGCGGTTGGTGCCCGTACTGGCCGAGACGGCATCCATGGAGCAACCTTTGCTAGTGAAGAGCTCAGTGAAGAATCAGAGGAATCGTCGCGACCACAGGTTCAAGTGGGTGACCCGTTTACTGAAAAACTACTCCTTGAGGCCAGTCTAGAGTTGATCTCTAGCGGCTCGATCACGGGTATCCAAGATATGGGCGCTGCGGGTATTACATCTTCCGCAGCTGAGATGGCGGGGCGAGCTGGAAACGGAGTCGAGATCGATGTGGCACGAGTTCCAGTGCGGGAGCCAGATATGACACCATACGAGATCCTGTTATCAGAATCACAGGAGCGGATGCTGGTAGTCGCCACCAAGGGTTATGAAGGTGAAGTCCACCGGATCCTAGAGAAGTGGGAACTAGAGGCTGAAGAGATTGGAGAAGTGACTGCGGACGGTAGGTTCCGGGTCTTAGAAGACGGGGCGGTCGTCGCGGATATGCCGGCCCTACCCCTCACGGATGGATGTCCCACATACGAACGTGAGGGTATCGAGGCCGATGAGGTACGGGAACTCCGAGAGATGGATCTGGCCGAGCACCTTATTCCAGAAGGTGACCTTACAAAAGCATTTCTGCTTCTCCTCGCATCTCCGAATGTTGCTTCAAAGCGTTGGATATATCACCAGTATGATACAACTGTTAGGACATCGACTGCCGTTCGTCCTGGGGGAGATTCGGGGGTAATACGCATCCGTGGGACGGAGAAAGCTATCGCAGCAACAACTGATTGCAATGGACGCTTCGTATATCTTGATCCCAGGCAAGGCGCGATGATTGCTGTAGCAGAAGCAGCTCGGAATTTAGTTTGCTCGGGAGCCATCCCTACCGCGATTACTAACAATCTCAATTTTGGTAATCCTCTTAAGCAACACATCTACTATCAATTCCGAGAGGCAGTCCTGGGAATGGCTGATGCGTGTAAAGCCTTCGAGACCCCGGTCACGGGCGGGAACGTGTCCTTTTACAATGAGACTGACGGACTAGCAATCTATCCTACACCCGTGATCGGCATGGTGGGGATAATTGAAAATGTATCTCACATTTCACCCCAATCATTCCAGTCTGAGGGTGACGATATTGTCCTTCTTGGGGAGAACACAGCTGAAATAGGAGGAGCAGAATATCTCTATGTGACAGCTGGACTCGTAGCAGGATTCCCTCCGAGGGTCGACCTCACACATGAACGGCAACTCCAAAGAGCAGTTCTGACAATGATCCAGGAGAAGGAATTACGATCGGCGCACGACTGTTCCGAAGGTGGGCTTGCATGCACGCTTGCCGAGTGCGCATTGGGTGATGGCGAAGCACCTTTCGGAGTTAATGTGGTGCTTGATGACGCGCTTCCTCCAGTAGCGACCCTCTTCGCTGAATCCCAAGGTAGGATAGTAGTTTCGTGTGCTCCAGATAGGACCGAAAACGTGATTCGACTTGCTATGGACCACGGAGTACCAGCAAGAAAAATTGGGACTGTCGGAGGCAGGGAAGAGTCGTTTCATGTGACCGCAGTATCCGGACAAATCGAGACTGATCTTACGAGCCTGCACCAGGCATATTTTGGAGCACTTCCTGCAATAATGAACACTCCGGTATCTTCGGAAAAATAAAATGGAACAACCCTCTAAGCTTCCGGAACCGTTCACACCCACCTTCTCCATGGAGCACGCGTTTCTACACATCGACGACCGACCACGAGAGGAGTGTGGAGTTGTTGGTGTGAGCGGGCTGGACTCTGCTTCCGAAAGCGCGTTCCTGAGTCTGTATGCACTTCAGCACAGGGGGCAGGAAGCAGCAGGCATTTTTACTTTTGACGAAGATGGCCCGCACATTCTTAAAGGTGCCGGGCTCGTTGGCGACGTATTCGATAAGTGGTCACTTCGTAAGCTCCTCGGTCGCACAGCTGTCGGACATGTTCGGTACTCAACATCAGGTGGGAACGATCTCGACAACATCCAGCCAATTATCGCTAGATATTCACGTGGGGATATTGCTCTAGCTCACAACGGTAACCTTACAAACCACTTTGACTTACGGAAACGCCTCGTCGACGAGGGCGCGATCTTCAGAACCACGTCGGACTCAGAAACTCTCATCCATTTGATTGCTAAGTCCAGACATGATTCGATTGATGCTCAAGTCGATGATGCTCTGACTCACCTTGAGGGTGCATACTCAATAGTCCTGGCAATCAACAACGTGATCTATGCGGCACGTGATCCACGTGGTTTTCGCCCTCTTGTACTCGGACAAAAAGGAGAGGGCCACATTGTCGCAAGCGAGACCTGCGCCCTGGATATTTTAGGGGCTGATTTTGTGCGCGATATCGAACCCGGTGAGGTCATTAAGATCGTGGATGGGACGGTTGAAAAACTTCGGTCTCTACCCTCGGCTGACCAACCCGCTCCTTGTGTTTTCGAGCTAGTCTACTTCGCTAGGCCGGACTCTCGAATATCAGGCATCAGTGTCGATCGCGCTCGGCGCGCATTCGGGCGCCGCCTTGCGAGTGAACACCCTGTTGAAGCTGACGCGGTAATCGCTGTACCAGATAGCGCAAACTCGGCAGCCTTAGGCTTTGCCGAATGCAGTGGGATCCCTTTTGAGTTGGGGATGCTCCGAAACCATTACATAGGGAGAACATTCATCAACCCATCCCAGAAGGATCGGGATTTTGGGGCACGGATGAAGTACAATCCTGTCCGCGAAGTAGTCGAAGGAAAAAGGGTTGTGGTAGTAGATGATTCCCTGGTGCGCGGTACAACCAGCCGCAGCCTCGTGCGCATGCTCCGCAAATCTGGTGCAGCTAAAGTGCACTTCCGGATCGGGAGTCCCCCAGTAAGGTGGCCGTGTTTTTATGGTATCGACATGCCCACTAAGGGAGAGCTGATTGGCTCTGCTCTATCCGTAAAGGAGATCGAGGAAAAGCTCGGTGTGGACTCGTTAGGCTATTTGTCATTGGACGGTATGTTAGAAGCAGTCGCAGAAACGGGACCGTACTGTACCGCGTGCTTCTCCGGGGATTACCCAGCCCCATTAGTAGATGTGGACAAAGGGTTTGTCTCCGAGCAAGGGCCAACTAACTGCTGAGCCTTTCCACAAACTTGGCTCTAATACTATTCTGAAAAATAGATGATGATAAAGTCAAGTCGTCCTATCGTCTTCTGCCAAGAACTTTTCTGCTAGATCAACTAACTCCCTGTTCCCCACGTAGAGAGGTACTCGTTGATGCAGTGAGTCAGGGATAACCTCCAACACATCCCGAGCTCCGGTGCTTGCACGACCACCTGCCTGTTTTGCAAGCATAGCAATCGGTGAGCACTCGTAGAGGAGGCGTAATTTACCCTCTGGAGTACCCTTCCCTGCCGGATACATGAAGATACCTCCCTGCAGTAACGTCCTGTGGAAATCCGCCACTAATGACCCGATATAGCGTGAACTGAAGTCACCCCCATCCTTCAAATGATCAATGAGGAGTTGTTGTCCAGTTTTCCAACTATTGTAGTGAGCTTCGTTTATTGAGTAGACCCGGCGGGGGGGGTCAGGGAAACACATGCCTTCGTGACTTAAAACAAATTCTCCGAGAGAAGGGTCAAGCGTGAAGCCATGTACTCCCCTGCCTGTGGTATATACAAACATGGTGGATGATCCATAGAGGACATAACCTGCTGCAACCTGATGTTTACCAGCTTGCAAGCAGTCCCTCAGTTCTCCCCGCTCTGAACTAGAGATCTTGGAATGAATGCTGAAGATTGTTCCGATTGATACGTTCACGTCGATGTTCGACGAGCCGTCCAGTGGATCATAAATGACGACGTATTCTCCAGATGGGAAGCTGTCCGGCACCGGCCAAAAAAACTCTTTCTCCTCAGAAGCCATGCAGGTGATTAGGCCCGTGTGATGTAGGGCTTGGCGCATCACCTCATCCGCAAAAATGTCGAGCTTCTGAACTCGCTCCCCATGGGAGTTTTCTTCCCCTGTATCCCCTAGCATCTCAGCTAATCCCGCACGATTAACCTCACGAGAGATAATCTTAGCTGCTAAAGCAATGTCGTTGACCAAACCCGTGAACACACCGGTTGCCCTAGGCATCTTACGCTCCTGCTCGACTAGAAAACGGGAAATCGTAAGGCCTTGTTTTTCAAGCATAAACCGGGAACCAGAGATGTCGCGGATGGAAGGAGCGGAGGATAGAAAAGGAGTCTGGCCAGGTCAAGATTCACAAAGCTTTATGGGTAATATAGTGCTCAACTAACCCAGTAATCAGGCTTGAGAATCTGCTTCTTCTTGAGCCATAACTTCTCATTCTCAGTACTATTTGTGGTTCGTAAGAAATGAGCTCCAAAGGTATAGGAGAATCCAACAAACATGCGCTGACCTTGTTCACCAGCGATCGCTGAAATCGACCTAACACTCTCCGAAACCTTGCCCCACTAATCCTTAGCCTTCTTCCTCATCTTTCCCGAATAAATCGTGCTGTCTGTGGTCGATGACTCGGGCCTTCTCCTCACTATCCTCTTCTGTGAGTCGGTCTCGGAGGATTCGTCTAACCCTTAAGTCACTATGGATACTAGTGACAAGCATGATAACCATCCCTGCCAACAGGCCAAAAAAGGCTACCGCTGTGATAGGAACATCGTACAGGGTTATTACGCCCAGCTTCAAGGTCACCGTCTCCGAGCCATTAAGCGACTGCAGTAGCACTGCCAAGCCCACAACCAATAGGATACCTATTGCACGGATGATTCTACTCAACTCTGTCCCACCAGTTCGGGTTGGCTAGTCTCCTTTCCAGCGAACGTCGCCCCTGTCGTCCTTTCCAACCCTACGTGGGTATAACATCCAATCCGCCCTGAATCACCATCGAAGGCGACGACCTTGTTTCTACGCGTCCGACCTAGGATTTGGCCTGGGTACCGTCCCACACGCTCTATGAGAACTTCATCAATCCGTCCTATCTCCCTAGCATTAATCTCAGCTTGGATACCGCGACTCACTTCGATGAGCTCCTCCAGCCTTGCTTGAGCTTCGAGCGTAGGAACGAATTCATCAGCAGGTAAGCGTGTCGCAGGAGTTCCCTCTCTAGGCGAGTATTTATAGGTGAACGCCTCGTCAAAGCGAACTGTCCTCATCAACTCCAGTGTATCCCGAAACTCTTCGTCAGTCTCACCCGGGAAAGCCACAATGATATCAGTAGAGAGTGCTATTTCAGGAATCTCCGCCCTCACCATCTCGACTTTCTCTAGAAGGACCTCCACTGAGTACCTTCGAAGCATGCGCTTCAGAGTGCGATTATTACCCGATTGTGCGGGAAGATGTAGGTGCTCACAAACCGCTGGTTCAGTCGCCATCACCTCTACAAGCTCTGGCGTGACGTCATTCGGATGGGGTGAAGTGAATCGCACACGCCGAATTCCCTCTACTTGGGCGACCTCCGATAGCAGATTGGGAAAGCTAAGGTCCATCGATATGTAAGAATTTACGGTCTGCCCTAACAGTGTGACCTCTGTAACTCCCCTTGATGTTAAATCGCGAACTTCATTCAGGATCTCTAGCGGGTCTCGATTCTTCTCTGGACCCCGAACATAGGGAACGATACAGAACGTGCATCGGTGGTTACAGCCACGCTGGATAGGGATCCACGCTGTGGGTCCCTCCGTACGTCTTTGCTCTAAACCTTGATAATTCTCGCCTAAGCTGAGGTCTAGGATAGCAAGTTGAGGACCACGAATCTTTGAATTGCTCCCCCTAGCACTGTGGTATCCCTCAAGGTTCTCAAGTGCATCCGGTAGGCCACGATAACCGTCTGGGCCCATCACCAAATCTACATACGGTGCCCGCTCAAAAAGACTTTCTCCCATCCTTTGAGCCATGCATCCTGTGACACCAATCACTAGTTCGGGCCGCTCACGTTTGAGGCCATTAAGCTGGGCTACACGGCCGAGCACACGGTTCTCTGCATGCTCGCGGATTGCACATGTGTTCACCAAGACTACATCCGCATCCTCAGGTGCTTCGACAATCTCGAATCCACCATTCGCGAGGATACCTTCCATAAGCTCACCGTCACTAATATTCATCTGGCACCCATACGTCTCGACGTACACACGTTTCGAGCGAGTACTCTTGGTCATCCTAGAATGGCAGCAAGGTTATGAGATAATTCAATGTATAAATGCTCCTTGTCACCCTGCAGAGTGCCACTATACCGAGGCCCCGACAAACCATCACTGTCTCGGTCTAAGCCGATGAGGCCTACCCGCAGGTAATCTCCGGTAAGGGCTGTCCCACTCTCACCCTCGACAATAACCTCTGCAGGCCCGCCAACACGAGACGCCTTATATGCCAGTCCTTTATCGTTAGCCATCTCTCGAAGTTCTCGGCTCCGTTCTCCCGCAATCCGCTGCGGGACGGGGTTCGGAAGGCCCGCAGCCACCGTTCCATCTCTCGGAGAGAAAGGAAACACGTGCAAATATGTGAACGGCAGCTCCCTAGTAAGACTACACGTTGCTGCATGGTCTGTCGGCGTCTCACCTGGGAATCCCGTGATCACATCAGCTCCGAGTCCAAGTGGCCAGATTCGATCAGCGATCTCAAGTACGCGGCACCGGTACTGTTCCCTGGTATGCCAACGCCGCATTCGCTTAAGAACTGGATCAGCTCCACTCTGGAGTGGCATATGTAGGTGGGGCGCAAGTTGTCCGCCCGAGGTCGCCAATAATTCGATGGTGAGGTCATCAATCTCGGTCGCCTCAATGCTACCCAACCGAAAACGAACATCTGGGAGTTTCTCCATTAGCTCGGCTACAAGCCTGGATAATGTCCACTCTGGAGCAAGGTCCTTTCCATAGTGTCCGATATGGATCCCAGTAATGACGAGTTCCGCATGTACTTCAGCCAAAAGTTTTGCTTCTGCGAGTACCTGACTTGGGTGGCGCGAACGCGAGTGTCCGCGGGCCAGCCTCGTAGCGCAGAAGGCACACTTGCGGTCACACCCGTCCTGGACCTTAAGCCAACCACGAGCTGCGCCTCGACGCACCCGAAGGAGCTCTCCTCCTATCGGTTCAGTGTCGATGCGGTCTAGCGAGGATCGAAGTTCGATTTGTACAGGAACATTCGATGCTACTAGCGATGCAACCGCTACCGGATCGTGCCCCTCCACTACTCCTGATACGCCATCCATGGAATGATAGGCGTCAGGGTTGAGAGCAGCGGAGCAACCGGACACAACTATCTGTGCGGATGGCACTTCACGCTGCAGTCGTCTAATAAAACGGCGTGCATTCGCATCGGCTTGATTGGTCACTGTACACGTATTTACAACAAAAACATCAGCCTCTGCACGTTTGGTGGTCGTCTTAGCTCCCCAAGCTTCAAGCTCCTGACGCATGCGTTCCGTGTCATATTGGTTTGCTTTGCAACCAAATGTGTGAAAAAGAACGCGCAAGGTGAGTATGGTCTCGTTGAAGTGCTTTGGACCGCTATTGAGCTAGTATCCGGAAACCCGGAGTGATATCGTCGCTCGCCAGAACGCTTCTGTGAGAACAGAACCAGATCTTCGGCCACGTTCAATAGCAGCATCTACACCACCTAGTACGATATCGTCAGCCTGACTCAAAGAAAGTCCGAGCCCAGCAGAGAAGATCCGTTCTGTCGCGACACCACTTCCAAGAGAGAAGGGTAGCTTGCCAGTCCGGTATCCAAACCGAAGAGGGAGTGCCAGGCCGAAAATATTCGCCCGTGAGAGCTCGACTCCAACCCCGATATTGCTTGTGCTCCCTACCGTGGCTGGAGTATCAAGGTCCCTCTCAATGTCCGCCCAATCCGCCCGTATCGCACTAGCAGTGATCATGAGCCCAGGTGCAAGCACGATGCTGGTGCCAAGACGATACTGCATCGGCAGGGAAAAACTCCGGTCCATACCTGGGGTATCATCAGACGCAGTTGCATTTAAATCACCGGACCAAGTAACACTGGCTGCCACTCGGGCGAACGTACCGAGATTCGCGGCCATTCCACCGGTTAGAGAAGTTCCTGAATACGTCCAACGACTACTCGTCTGGTATGACTCCAGGGCTCCAGGAAACGATAACGTGCTAAAGTCGCGCTCAAGTTGGCGCAGTATTGAACCCGCATAGCGACCCAAACTAAATCCGAGCGCAGCACTGGTGCCTATAGGTCTTGAGTACCCAAAATTTAGGCTCCCGATCGATCCATCCTGTTCGAAGAAATCTGTGACTTCACTCTTCTCCCCTCTAAGGTCTAACTCTAAAGACCTCTGACTCTTGTAGTGCTGATCCAGGAATGAACTGAGGCTCAATGTGAATATGCCAGAGAAGCCTGGATAACCGACCCCCATCAACGGAAAACGGTTTCCTTGGATACTTCCTGAGTTTCCTGATTCATGGTCGTAGTCCACCCACGATGGCTGACCCACAATTACCGCTGTCGGCACAATGAACATTCCCGCTGCTGCAGGATCACCAGGTAGCAAACCACTTCCCCAAAGCCCGATCCCTAAGTTCCCAAGTGCTCGAGCACGACCATCGATTGCCTCGACCGGGAGACCCAGACCCGCTGCATTGTAGAGAGATTGGGCACTTGAGGGAGTAGCGACCAGAGAGATAACGAGTACAAGAACCAAAGTCCGTATGAACTGCTTCATGGCAATTCCATTGCTCGACCCACAGTGACTACCAATCTGAGAACGGGACCATTCTCATCTCCCGGTCCGTGAAAAGACGCATATGCAATTGAGATCGGCTCAAACACCGATAACAAAGCCAATGTCTTGGTAGGGCTCATCCCATCTTGGCTGCCTAAGAGGTCTCTGACAAACTCTGTAATTGGAATTTCAATGTCTGTTCCGGATTTCGCGCCAAAAGCATCAGGTCCAACCCGTTGTCCTAACAAACCCGTGAGTGATTCACCCAACGGTGCCTTCGGTAGAGCATCTCGTCTCAGAACCTGGCGAACGTCCAATCCGATAGAATCCGTCGGCTGAAAAGCTTGTTCACCCCGTTCGCTTTTCAGGGTAATCGCAGCATAGTTCAACTCTAGTGGTTTAAGTTCTAGTGGACATCCACCCGCAGCTACACATAGCTCAGCAGGTCCATCCAGATGAGTAGGAATCTTCACGTTGAGCACTGTTCGCCATGCAGGAGCTCCGCCAATCCGGATACCATTCGCAGGTGCCTCTGGGATTGGATCGTACACAAAACTTATCTCATCACGCTGAGCACTCAGCACGATAATCGTATCTGGATTAGAGCTCGGACGGGTGTCGAGCCTTAGGACTACCCTAGAGACCTGCAAACGAGCATTGTCCGTGAATGATTCGATGCGGGCACCTCGACTAACATCCGCGGTATCTGCCCAAGCCTCCACTTGTAATGAGTCCAGCTCGAACCAAGCGGAGTCACCTTCAGCGGGATCCCATACGGTTGTGCCAATTGAGGTCACTGGACCAGCTCCAGGCTGAGGCCATAGTCTCAGATCATTCAGGGTATCCACAGCGGTCACCCACGTCACTGTCCTTTTATCCCAAGGCGTTTGGGTCGCGCCCAAACCTAGCTCTACTGGGCCATTATTAGTGCTGGCAATCGTGTCAAAAAAAGCAACGACTCTGCCCCCAACAAATGTCAAACTTGAGTCAGCGCGAGTAGTTCCTGTGGTATCCCGAACCTGATGCACCTTGGGGTAGGCTGCGAACCGAACTAGGGTGCGTGCGTTAAGAATTTCTGCAAACCCCTTGGCTACGACTCCGGTTCCAAGTTCCCATGGGGCTCCATATCCGCCAAATACTTCCAGGTCTGAAGCAAAGTCCTCCCAGGGGATTTCGATCTCAAGGGTTATCGGCTCCTTGAGTAAGAGGTCTGAAGCAAAGGCCGTGGGATTCTCCTCTTGGCACGCCGCTATACCTATAGAAACCAGGCCAATCAGGCTAAAAGTTAGTGATCTATGCACGTTATTTCATCTGAGGAATTCACCTCATCCAGCCCTGGTAAGCATGCTGGAAGAGAGGAGTCTGATTTATGATTACTGTTCATCTAACCCTTTCCAAATCCTGGGGAGACGAGGCGAGAGTCCTGTGAGAATCTCATATCCAATCGTATCCGCCTGTTCTGCAACGTCATCAACTGTAATCTGCTCATCTTGATCTGAACCGATCAACGTGGCTACGTCACCCAAAGATACATTCGGGATCTCAGAAATGTTTACCACTGTTACATCCATTGAGATCCGTCCGATGATCGGTGCGCGACAGCCGTGAATCACAATCGATCCTCGATTTCCCAACAGCCTCGGGATCCCATCCCCATACCCGATCCCGAGACTCGCCCAACACTCGTTGGCTTCAGCTCGGTAGGTAGCACCATATCCGACAGTGTCTCCTGCATGAGCTTGCCGGATGTGAATGACCCGGGCGTAGACAGACACGACCGGCTCAGGATCCGGGAGACCCACACCCGCCCTGCCACCGTAAAGAAAGATCCCGGTGCGTATTGCCGAGGTTGCGAGTTCTGGAAATCGCAACGCACCAGCACTGTTTACTATATGAATTAGCACGCTATCCGGAACATCTAGCTGCCTGAGTGCCTCCTGAAAACGCGTCCATTGCTCTAGGACTGTGTCATGATCTTCATCGGCTGAATGGAGATGAGTGTAAGAGCCCACCCATCTGGCACCAAGATTTACCGCATGATCCAGGTCATACTTCCAACTGCTAGCATCCTTCCAATTGAAGCCAGCTCGGCCAATACCCGTGTCAATCTCAATATGAATCTCCGCAACTCGGCCAACTCGCTCAGCAGCATCAGTCACTAGGCTAAGGGCTTCGGGATTGGAGATACCAAGCTGCAGTCCTGCCTCCACAGCCGCTTCAGTGGATGCAGGTGGGAGAGGACTGACAACCAGAATTGGGTATATGACACCAAGTCTTTGAAGCTCTAGCCCCTCGTCCAGAGTAGCTACACCAAACCCCCATGGATTAGTAGTCTCCAAAATTTGTACGGCCTGAGATAGGCCGACTCCATAAGCATCAGCCTTAACCATTGGGATCAATCGGGAACCCGGCCCTACAACCTGTTGGAGGGTAGAGACATTTCGAAGCAGGGCATCTGCTTGGACTTCAACCCAAGCACGGTCACGAGGATTAGTTAACATAGGCTCTCAAAGATGCCAAGAAACTAGGCTTCCGAACATGAGCCATCCAATTGGATACTTGCTCAATGATACAATCCAACAAGGATATCGAGACTGACCCTCTTCGTTTCCCAGGCCCTGGTATGCTCGAAAGAGCTGCCCAACTCGTCCGGTTCTTACGAAAAAACTGCCCCTGGGATAGAGAACAAACTGCTGAGAGTCTTATACCGTACCTACTGGAGGAGGCACATGAGGTTGTTGATGCAATCCGCAAGGGTTCTGATGAGGACCTTGAAGGAGAGTTGGGTGACCTACTCTTAAATTTGGCCTTTCAAATCGTGGTCGCTGAGGAATCTGATAGTCTCGACACTAAAAGTGTCTACCGGCGCCTCGAAGAGAAAATGGTTCGGCGTCACCCACAATTATTCGGCAATGATGAGCACCAAGACTGGGAGAAACTGAAGAAGTCAGAAAGAGCAGAAACAGAGGGAGTGTTGGCAGGCATGGCGAGTGGGTTGGATCCACTCACGGCGTCATACCGAATTCAAGAACGAGTTGCTGGTGTCGGTTTTGATTGGGAGGACTACCGAGGAGCTCGAGAGAAAGTAGTCGAAGAACTTGAGGAGGTTACACAGGCAGCTGAAGCTGGAGACTCAACTGGACTAGAAGAGGAACTAGGAGACTTGCTTTTTGCCGCCGTCAACCTCACCCGGCTTGCAGGTTCACATCCTACCACAGTGCTTGCCCGAGCGAACATGAAGTTCCGCAACCGCTTCGAGCTACTGGAGAAACTCGCTCGAGACAATGGCATTATTATTGAGGAATCTAACCTAGAAGTCCTCGACTCACTGTGGGAAAAAACAAAGAAAACATGAAGGCTTCCTAGTATCCGGCCACCTTGTTAACAACGTTACGCCACTCCCTGATAGGAGAACCTCCTAAATAGCACTGCAGGTTGTGTAGAATCAGGTCTGTTTCGCGCCTCCAAAAACCTCGAGACACCGCTGAAACATGAGGTGTAATCAATACTTTCGAGTGACCCCAAAGCTCGTGGTCCCCTCTAAGGGGTTCTTTCTGGAAAACATCCAGTGCCGCACCACGCAGTTTTCCAGTATTAAGCGCGTCAATCAGAGCTTCTTCGTCAATTAGCTTACCTCGAGCAACATTGATAAGCACCGCTCCCTGTTTCATGTGGCTAAACGCTTCTCTGTCCATCATACCGCAGGTCTCTGGCGTATCAGGAATTGCTAAGACAACAACGTCACTCTGGGCGAGGCAGGTTTTAAAACCCTCCTCTCCACTTAGAAGCTCTATTGTTCCTGCAAGCATACCCTCAGCAGTAGGCACCACATCTTCTAGCAATGGCGTGCGCTTTAGGGCCACTACCCTAGCCCCGAGACCAGCTATCCGTAGCGAGACCTCATAACCAACTCCACCGAAACCCAAGATACCAACCGTCAACTCAGAGAGTTCATTGAGCGGCGCACCTTCCATATAATACGGTTCGGTATCCCAGATGGATTTCTTCTGGTTGGCCACTGCTAGGTCTAGACCCCTCCCGAAATACAGGATCATTGCCAGAACTGTCTCGGCCATTGGTTTAGCATGAACACGAGCCGAGTTAGTAAAAATGACATCGCTCTCAAGCATAGATCGGGTTAGAGAGCTTCCGACCCCTGCAGCCCCAGAATGGACCCATCTCAAATGGGGCGACGCTTCCAAGAGCTCTGCCGGGATTCCATAACCAAAGTAAAGATCAGCCTTTGCGGTTGCTTTAAGAACGGCAGGTGATACACGGGCTGCCCCGTCGCCTGATCCATCTGTTGCCTCGTCGATAACAACGAGTTCCCATTCTCCTGGTAGGCTGGATCGAATCTCCTCAGGCACCCATAACGGCATCGCCCATATAGGCCGACGATCCATCATGTCTAGAACCGCTCTAGGCATCTTTAATCTACCTTATCAACAACACACGCTATGAGCTAAACCCTACGGATAAAGCCGGTTCATCATTCGTGGGAAGGGAATCATTTCTCTGATGTGATGCCGCCCAGTGATCCAGGCCACGGTCCGTTCAAGACCCAAACCAAACCCAGAGTGAGGGAAGCTCCCATAGCGTCTAAGGTCTAGATACCATGCGTACGCCTGCTCAGGCAGACCTTCCTCACGGATTCTGGCCATCAAACGGTTGAGGTCATCCTCTCGTTGGCTCCCACCAATAATCTCTCCATACCCTTCTGGAGCAAGCAGATCGTTGCACAGCACTGTATCCACGTCATCAGGGTTTTCCTTCATATAGAATGCCTTCGCGCCTTTCGGGTAGTTGTACACGAAAAGAGGAAGGTCACGATCCTCCATCAATGCAGCTTCATCCGTTGCCCCTAGGTCCATACCCCACTCAGTGTTAGAACCTTTTCCTTTTAAGATTTCCAGCGCTTCCGTGTAGCTGATACGGGGGAATGGTGGGCAGATACCCTCAAGCTTGCCGGTCTCTCTCTCAAGCACTTGCAATTCATCAGAACACTTCTCAAGAGCTCTTTCTACTAAATACGATACAAACTCTTCCTGGAGGCGCATATTATCATCTGAATCGGCAAAAGCGACTTCGGGTTCAACCATCCAGAATTCGGTCAAATGCCGACGGGTTTTGGATTTTTCTGCACGGAATGTTGGGCCAAAGCAATAGACCTTCTGGAATGCAGGACAGGCAGCCTCAACATAGAGTTGCCCAGTCTGTGCGAGGTACGCTGTTTCATTGAAATAGTCCGTCTTAAAGAGGGTGCCAGCATGCTCACCAATTGCCCCGGTCAGGATAGGTGTATCAATCCGGACAAACTCTCTGGTATAGAAGAAATCGTTGATTGCTTGGGAAACCTCAGCTCGAACCCGAAGAACCGCCCTCTGCTGAGCTGAGCGTAGCCAGAGATGGCGGTGATCAAGCAGAAAATCCACCCCGTGTTCCTTGGGTTGAATAGGGTAGTCATCTGCAGTAGCAAGCAGCTCTAAGCTATGGATTTCAATCTCATAGCCCCCCGGTGCACGAGCATCCTCCTTCACCTTACCCTTGATAGAGACAAGCGCCTCTTGGTTCAGCGATTCATATAGCTCCCATGTAGTTCCATCCACACTATCTCGGACAAGCACGCATTGCGCCGTACCCGTCCCATCCCGAGCCACTACAAACGCAATTTTTCCGTGCCCACGAGTCGCTTCCACCCAACCCCGTAGGGTCACCACTTCACCCACATGGTCACCCAACTTGTTGATATCAACTAGCAAGTCGCTCGAAACCTCCACTTTAGATGCGAAATCTGTGAGAACGACTAGCGCATCCTAGACATCTAGCCAACCCCAAACATAGCAAGTCGATCTTGATACCGTGATTCTATGAGTTCGGAGAGGCGCTTATGG
>DCAZ01000116.1 GCA_002313925.1 Gemmatimonadales bacterium UBA1120 | reverse complement strand
TTCAGCCAACCGGATGGCAAACCCATAGAACCGGACCTAATCACAAGGGAGGACCGTAGATGAGTACTCTAGTCCTAGTTGGCGATTCGGTGTTCGACAATGCTTCCTACGTCAACGGACCAGATGTTCGTGCCCAGGTTGAAACCAAGATGCCCGACGATTGGGCCGTGTCCCTCCTTGCGGTCGATGCGCCTAATCACAGAGGGCCTGAATGAATCCCGGGCCAAGGCCGCATTCCTAGCGTATAGATATGGAACTATCGGCAAATCCTTATCTCCGATGGCAGTTTAGTGCGCATGATAGAATCCCGTCACCCCTTTATTAGCAGACCAACTTCAGCTAATGACGGTCCTCTGAGATTGTTGAGGTGTTTCACAGATGGTAGCTAAATCTGAACCCAATATCGTTCTTTCCAATCAGGAATTCAACGTGGTCGGGACCCGGCCCATTCGTCATGACGGCGCCGATAAAGTCACTGGCCGCGCCCGTTACAGCGCAGATGTACATCTTCCTGGAATGCTCTATGGAAAGGTTCTGAGGAGCCCCCATGCCCACGCGCGCATTAGAAGTATCGACACCAGCAAGGCTGACGTGATACCAGGAGTGAGGGCAATTGTCACCTCTGCAGCTTTGCTGCAGCCCACTGGAATACTGACCGACATAGGCGAAAATGCCATGGTAAACCCCAAATTCCTTAGTAACAATTGTCTGGCTGAGGACAAGGTGCTCTATAAAGGCCACGCCGTCGCCGCAGTCGCCGCCACCAATGTCCACATCGCAGAACAGGCGTTGGAGCTCATCGAAGTGGACTACGAGGTCCTTCCTCACGTGACCGATCTTCTGGAAGCCATGAAAGAAGATGCTCCGGTTCTACATGAGCGGCTTGCCAACGTGGCTAATCCCAATGTGCGACCCGGCGGGTTGCGCGATGAAGGCGACGGAACCCGAAGCACCAACGTCGCAAACCACTTTGTTTTCGAAGCAGGGGACACCGAACAGGGTTTCAAAGACGCAGACGTCGTAATTGAACGCGAATTCCGGACTAGCTCGGTACATCAAGGCTATATCGAACCGCA
This sequence comes from Gemmatimonadales bacterium UBA1120, assembly GCA_002313925.1. Classification (GTDB taxonomy): domain Bacteria; phylum Gemmatimonadota; class Gemmatimonadetes; order Longimicrobiales; family Gaopeijiaceae; genus UBA1142. The sequence continues at coordinate 2,224 of DCAZ01000116.1, read as the reverse complement.
TTCGGCCACCGCCGACTGGGGGCCAGACGGTAGCCTTACCATCTGGTGCAGCAGCCAAGGACACTTCAATGTCAGAGATCAGGTGGCTAGCACGCTGAGTATCGATGTCTCCAAGATTAGAGTAGTACCGATGGAGATCGGTGGTGGATTTGGAGGCAAAACATTAGTCTACCTAGAACCAGTTGCGGCGTTATTGTCCCGGGTGGCGGGGCAGGCGGTGAAGTTAAGCATGAATCGTTCTGAAGTGTTCCAGGGCTCTGGCCCCACTTCCGGTAGTTGGATGAGGTGTAAGTTGGGGGTCATGAAAGATGGGCGCATAACTGCGCTCGATGCTTCATTGGCCTTCGAGGCTGGGGCATATCCGGGGTCACCAATTAATCCTGGTTGCCAATGTATGTCTGGGCCATATGACATATCCAATGGCCGGATAGAGGGCTTTGATGTCGTGCTAAACAAACCGAAGACGGCCGCCTATCGGGCACCAGGAGCGCCTGCCGCCGCGTTCGCCATGGAAACAGTCGTGGATGAAATCTGTGAGCAGATTGGGATGGATCCATTGGAGTTTCGGGTGTTAAATGCCTCCAAGGAGGGTTCCCGCCGACTCACGGGGCCATTGTTTGGCAGCATTGGCAATCTGGAGACCGTACAAGCAGCCATGGATCATCCTCATTGGAACGCCCCACTGGAAGGACCCAATCGTGGCCGTGGTGTTGCCTCTGGCTATTGGTTCAATGCTACCGGACCCGCAAGCGCCACTGCGAGCGTCAATTCCGACGGTACTGTGAGTTTGATTGAGGGTTCGCCTGATATCGGTGGGTCGAGGGTCGCGGTTTCCATGCAGCTTGCAGAGGTTCTGGGTATTGCAGCCGAAGATGTGAGGCCGGTGGTAGGTGACACGGATTCGGTAGGCTATACGTCGTTAACCGGAGGCAGCAGTGTAGCCTTCAAAACAGGTTGGGCTTGTTATGAGGCCGCGGTGGATATCAAGCAGCAACTCGTGGAGAGGGCCGCCCGCATTTGGGACGTAGATTCAAGCTTAGTCGAATACTATGATGGCACCCTGTCTCACACCTCCGATCCAGAGCTGAAATTTACCTTCAAAGAAATGGCATCTCGCCTAAACTCCACCGGCGGTCCCATAACAGGCCGTGGAAACGTTTCGCCTACAGGTGTAGGAGGGTCCTTTGCTACCCATATCGTGGACGTTGAAGTGGACCCGGAAACTGGTAAGGTCGACATTTTGCGGTATACAGCCGTACAAGACGTTGGGAAAGCAGTGCATCCCAGCTATGTTGAAGGCCAGATTCAAGGTGGTTCCGCTCAAGGCATCGGATGGGCGCTGAATGAAGAATACGTACTCGACGGGAATGGATCGATGGAGAACCCGACCTTCCTGGATTATCGCATGCCCACTAGCCTTGATTTGCCGATGATTGATACGGTACTCGTGGAAGTCGCAAACCCTGGGCATCCCTACGGGGTCCGCGGTGTCGGTGAGGTTCCGATTGTCCCTCCTATGGCGGCTATCGCCAACGCCGTATACGCTGCGATCGGGGTTCGAATGGAGAAATTGCCCATGTCCCCAGGCAATGTTCTTGACTCCCTATGGAAGAGGCAGACCGACACAACGTAAACGGGGATGTTCTATGTCGCTTCTGTACAGTCTGCTTCGGGGCAAACAGTGCAGATGACCGCGATATTTGAGATACCTCTAGATGCCTCGCCGGTACAGGCACGAGTCATAAGTTTTGACCGCCCTCTTGGTTTCGATTAAAGAGTTGATGGCCACGCATGAAACTCGTCACAAAGGAAGGTAGCCGGATAGTGGTTGATGGTGAGGGGAGGTAATTACAGAGTAAGCGGGATGAAGGTACCAGTAGTTCTAGCGGTACTGATTGGTATTACCGCGCTTGCTTGCTCTACCGTTACACCTGCTCCAGCAGAACCGACCCCTAGTATCGATGCCACAGCATTGGTTGAACCTACTCTCGATATCGATGCAACCGTGGAAGCTCGGCTCGCCCATGAACGGGCAGTGGATGCAACCGTTCAAGCAAAGGTTTCTGGGACCTTATCAGCCCCGGAGCCAAAGACCCCGAGCACTACACAAGCAGTATGCAGACTCACAGGTGGGGAAACGGTCCAAAGTGGCTGGACGGGGAAAGATACTGGTAACAACTCCTGCAATAGTTGCTTTTGCACAAACGGGGTTCTTGGGTGCACC
>DCAZ01000109.1:7217-7411 GCA_002313925.1 Gemmatimonadales bacterium UBA1120 | reverse complement strand
GCATTGGCGATTGTACGAGCGGCTGTGCGGGACTCGTTCGACCCAGAGCAGAACCTCCAGAGGGTGTTCAACATCGTGCTTTTCCTCCTGAGTGGCTGGGGGATCAAGTATGCACTGACGGGGAGAAAGGGGTTCTTTCCTTGGATGAGACGTTAGGGTCCACCCAGATGCCTAACACTCTCAGCCCTGCAAGC
>DCAZ01000109.1:0-6858 GCA_002313925.1 Gemmatimonadales bacterium UBA1120 | reverse complement strand
GTAGGAGATAGCAGGGTCTGGTATCGGAAGAGTCGAGGTATATTCCCTTGCGGGTTGCACGAATCAACACATATGGAGAGACCATGGCGAGACAGAAGAATTACGGTTTTGAGAAGAAGCAGCGAGAGCTAAGGAAGCAAAAGAAGAAACAGGAGAAGGCTGAACGCCGGAACCAAGAAGAGGCAGCCAGCCCAGCACCCGAAGAGGGAGACCGATGACATCTAGTCAGAACATCCCCAAATGTTTTCCCAGAAATCCTAGGGCACTCAGCTTTATAGACGAGGTGGCATAGGGCGATTCGGCCAAGTCCATGCCACGCTCCTGAATAGGCACCCAGATTTGATAGGGTGATTCACCCCGCAAACGGTTACAAAAGACAGGGTAGTACCCTGATTCAGTAACTATGCCACGGCTACGAGTGATATACGCCGGGTGCGCCTTGCCGTTTCACCTCCCTCAGCGCATGCTGACAGCTCACTTCCGTCCCTCTCCGAAGGACTGTTAGAGACACCATGAAGATCCCTGTTTTCCGGGCCTCCACGCCCCTCGCAGCCGCGCTTGGCCTTACGCTCCTTATGCTCAGCCTTGGACCTACTTCCTCCAGCACCGGTGCGCTTCTTGCGCAGGACGAGGTACCCATGCGAGGAGACAAGAAGGTCCTCACGATCGACGACTATGCGAAGTGGCGTTCGATCGGGCAGACCTCCATCTCACCCGATGGGCGGTGGGTGACGTACGCCTACAGCCGCCGTGAGGTCGACGATTCTCTGTTCATCAAGGAGATCGACGGTGGTGATCCGACCTTTGTGGTCCGCGGGAGCAACCCCGAGTTCTCGAAGGACTCTCGGTGGGTTGCTTACTATATCAACCCGCCCGAGCAGGAAGACGGCGGTGGGCGCGGGAATGCGCGAGGCGGGAACGATGCCGACCGACCTGCCCGCGTAGTGGAACTGCGCGACCTGGATACGGGAGAGACACGGAAGTGGGACAACTCCCAATCCTTTGCCTTCGCCGAGGCAGGTCGGGCCTTCATGGTGAAGAAGCGTTCCTCTGATTCCGAAGCCGAGCACGAGGGCACAGACCTGATCGTTCGTTACCTCGACTCGGGCATGGAGGAGTTGATCGCGTATGTGGACGAGTACGGAGCTGATGAGTCCGGCGCGCGGTTGGCCTACACGGTAGATGGGCCGGACGGCGAGTCGAACGGCATAAGCCTACTCGTGCTCGACACGCGCGTCCGGACTGTGCTTGATGCGGAGCGCGAGGTGACTTACGCGCGCCTGACTTGGGGTGGGGACCCCGATGAACAGGTTGAGCCCGCCTTGGATGCGTTAGCGGTGCTCAAGGGGAAGGACGACGATGAACTGACTGAACGTGTAAACGCTGTCCTGCTTTGGCCGGCGGTTTCTGACGGTTTAGGGCCGCTGGTGCTTGATCCGCGACCGGAGGACAACGATGAAGACGAAGAAGCCGACGCCAATGGGTACGGCTTGGCCAGTGAGCGCGTATTGAGCGAAAAGGGCCCGCTGCGGTGGTCACCGGATGCGACTCGACTCTTTGTGCAGACTCGTCTGCAGTACCCGGCACCCTCAGCACTTTGTGAATCGAGTGAGAAGGAGGAGGGCGAAGCTGAGGAAGAAGGCGATGGTGAAGCTGACGAAGAAGATGAGGGCCCAACAATCGTGCAAATGGCCACACGCGTGTCGGACGACGGGCGTCCCCTGGGACCTGAAGAGGTGTCTGGCGGGGTCTGCCCAGAGTTCATTGCGGACGTGGATATTTGGCATGTCGGAGATGAGCGGATTCAGTCGATCCAGGAGTCGCGCGCGAACGCGGACCGCAACCGGACACACACCGGTGCCATCCACATTGAGGGCGGAGGGGGGCTGCGCTTCGTTCAGCTGGCCGACGAAACGATGGAGACCATCCAGATCTCTGAAAATGGGCACTCAGCCATAGGTGCAGATGACCGAGAGTACCGCTCAGATTGGCGTCCGAATTACCAAGACCTCTACCTCGTCGATGTCGAGACCGGTGAGCGCACGCTGATACTCGAACAGCAACTTCGAACACTGGATTTCGACCCTGATGGCAAGCACTTCCTCTATTGGAAAGACCGCGACATCTGGAGCTATGACCTAGAAGCTGCACAGCACCGCAATCTCTCAGCAGATGCACCAGTCAACTTCGAGAACGAGCTGTTCGATCGCTTCGGAGAGAAACCGTCGTATGGTATTGCCGGGTGGACCACGGACGGGGATGCAATCGTAATGCATCGCCACGACCTATATCGTGTCTCACTGGACGGTGATGGAACGGAAAATCTCACTCAGGGCTTCGGCCAGGAGAACGAGACCCGCTTCCGCGTGATCGACACGGATCCTGATGAGGATGAGTTCGACCTTTCAAAACCCTTGTACCTGTCAGCGTACGGTGAATGGACAAAGAAAGCGGGATTCTATCGACTAGATGGTGGAGACCTCGAAGAACTCGTGTTCGATGATGCGCGGTATGGAAATCTGACGAAGGCCGAGGACGCTGACTTCGCAATCTTCACAAGGCAGGACTTCGAGACCTTTCCGGACTTATGGTTGTCTGACCTAGACCATGAGTCGCGAATGCAGATTACTAACGCGAACCCCCAACAGACCGAGTACAACTGGGGCCGACGGATTCTCTTCGACTACTACACATCTGACGGCATAAGGAAGCAGGGCACGCTAGCCATCCCCAATGACTACCAGGAGGGTGAGCGTCGACCGATGCTGATCAACTACTACGAGCAGAATTCACAGAACCTACACAGCTATCCGACACCTAGGTTCCAAGGCTCACCCAACTTCGCCGGATATGTGAGCGACGGATATCTCGTGATGCAGCCTGATATCCATTTCCGGATTGGACCATCACATCAGCACATGCTTGAGTCGATCGAGCTCGCAATCGACGCGGTGATCGAGATGGGATACGTCGATCCAGATCGGATTGCGCTCCATGGCCACTCCTACAGCGGACAGGGTTCTACCTACATCGCAACCCACTCCGACAGGTTTGCCGCGATCGTCGCGGGTGCGGCCGCCACGAACCTCGTGAGTGATTTCAACGCGCTTTGGGGTGGGCGTAACAACGCGCACAACTACTCCATATATGGCCAAGGACGTCTTGGCACTGATCTCTATAGTGACTTCGAGCTATACGTGGATCAGTCGGCAGTGCACCACGCATCCGATATGAATACCCCGCTCCTTCTGCTCCACGGTGAGGACGACGCTACCGTACGCTGGATGCACTCGGTTGAGTTCTACAACGGGCTGCGCTGGTTCGGGAAGGACGTGACTCTGCTGTCATACCCGGGTGAAGGGCATGGACTACGTCAGTACGAGAACCAGAAGGACTTCCAGATCCGCACGCGGCAGTTCATCAATCACCACTTAAGGGGTGCGCCGACCCCTGCGTGGATGGAGTCGGGCCGCACCTTTATCCAGAAGGAGCGGGCCATCGAGATGATGAAGAATGACGAGAAGGGGAATGGCGGCGGTACCGGTGTGAGTTGAGGTCCATCGCCGCCACTCAACCCCTACTTTCCATGATGGAGGCTACCGTAGTGTGTTGCTTGGTGGATTCATCTGTTAATCCACGTAGTAGGCTCCAAACAGGATCATCATCTCGTCTGAACTGAGAAAGCCAAAATTTATGGTGCTATTCGTATCATTATTGTAGGTGGCCTGAAGCCTCAAGCCCTGACCTGCTTCCAGGGTTAACGTGGGATTCAGTTCCAGAATGGGTGGGTGTTCCCAGTCGTAAGCGATGTAGACCAGTTCGCCATCTCGTGGGCCGCCATCGATGAAAACTCGGAAATCGGTCATATGCTCATGCGCGTGTGAAAAGAGTTGAAAGATCTGAACTTTTTCATCCACCACGAATGTCTTGGTCAACGTAGTGCTTGCTTGAGGAGGCAGGTTGATATCCAGGTTGTTCATGAAGAGGCGCTCAGCAACGTGTTCCACCTGTGAAGAGTCTACGGTGTGTAGGTTAGCGTAGATCTCACCTTGGATGATTTGGCTTGAGCGGTTTACATAGTGCGCATTTATGTCGAACCCGGTGCCCGCGGGGATACGCAGAGCCACACCCGGAGGGTAGTGATAGGTCATGAGTGGCCACTGTGTACCTGTCACGAAGTTCAGGTGTGAAGTGATCATAAGGGTGCTAGGAATATAATTTCCGTTGGTATCACGTATGTCCCTGAAAACCTGAGGGTCTGGAACCAAGATTTCTGGGATGTCGTCGGAGAGGTCGTACAAGATCAGATGATGGCTACCTGGCCGCATCGCCATGTCTACGCGATTGACGAAGAGTGCCTGATCGTTGTTCAGCGGTTCGTAATAGAAGAATTCTCTCTCAAAATTTGGTGCTACATCCCACGGGCCTAGGTGGAACTGTACACCACTGGTCGGTACCGGTAGTGGTTCAAATTCAGGGGGCTCATAGCGTTCTATATTATCCAGAACATCTGGGTCGACGACGTTTCCGTCAGCTGGTGCACCGGCCAGGATCCATTGAAGGACAAATTCCAACTCACCGTTCGTGAGTGGTGGCTTGCCCAGGGGCATCAGCGCCCCGTAGCCCGGGTGGTCATCGAAATAGTGCGCTTGATCCGGAGCATTAATCTTTTCCCACAAGAAGCTCTTATCGACGCTCGCCAATCCTTCTGTGCCCACAAGGGTAAGTCCGTCGGCTAGAGCTTCTGGATTCTTGGGTGCGCGGTTCACGAGTTGGCTGTAAGCGACGCTTGACGTCAGTACAAGATCTGATTGTGTAGCGAAGGATGCCCCTGCGACGTGACATTCAACACAGTTCTTGTCAAAAATTACGGTTTGAATGATGTCCCAGGTGGAAGTTGCCACAGGCTCCTGTGGCTCCGGTTCCAAAGAGTTGGAGCTGTCGCTGCAGCCCCAGGCTAGCAGGCCAGTCATTGATCCAAGTAGAATTCTATGAATAGGCTTCATAACATCACTCGAGGGTGAGGTATTGCCATGAGATATCTGTTCCAAGCAAACACACTGCTGATCTTACTAGTAACCAACACCCTATTTAATGGTGTTGAGGGGCAATTACTAAATATGCCATTGCCTGAGTTGCCAGAAAACCAAGAGATCTTGGTTTCTGAAATAACCCTTGTTCCCGGACAGGAATCCTCACCCCATCGTCATAATGCCCATGTTTTCGTCTATGTGTTGGAAGGTCGAGTAAACATGCAAGTTGCGGGAGGGGAGTTAGTGACCCTGTCACCAGGCGAAATGTTCTATGAAGACCCTGATGATATCCATGTGGTGTCTCAGAATGCCAGTGACACAGAATCAGCTAAGTTCCTGGTGCATATCATCAAGACTATTGGTATGCCAGTTACCACTCAGGTGGGACCCCTAAACCCTGAAAGAACTTTGTTTGAAAAGAGCCTTAGACACTGAGGATTATCTGATGAACAAAGCCCTGTCACTCTCTCTCGCTCTGATCACTCTCGGGTGTGTTGATGCAGAGTTACCGACGACCCACGAACTCGTCGCCGGGCCCACAACGGTTGCGTTTGGTTACTACGATCCGACCAAGCCCGGTGTGCTCCGGATTCAGTCGGGTGACGTGGTCGAAGTCACGACCATGCTTACGAGCAGCCCCACGCGCCTTCAGCAGATGGGGCTCCCGGCAGCTGAGGTTCAGCCCGAGCTCTCGGCGATCTATGATGAGGTGACTGATCGAGGGCCGGGCGGCCATATCCTCACAGGGCCAATTCATGTTGACGGTGCCCGGCCGGGAGATGTCCTGGAGGTCCGGATTCTGTCCGTAGGGTACTCTATAGACTACGGATACAACGGCTGCAGCGGCTTCGTGCGGGATCTGTGTGATGCTGACCGCCGCTCACGCCTGATCCGGATCGACACCGAGAATGACCAGGCAGAGATCGCTCCTGGGATCGTGGTTCCGCTAAAACCTTTTTTCGGTAGCATGGGCGTAGCACCGCCGCCTGACTCAGGCCGCGTGAGCAGCGTGCCTCCCGGCCGTCATGCGGGCAATATGGACTTGAAGGAACTCGTAGCAGGGACGACGCTCTATATCCCCGTATGGGTCGAGGGCGCTCTGTTCGAAGTTGGTGACGGCCATGCGGCACAAGGTGACGGTGAGGTAAATCAAACGGGGCTTGAGACGTCTCTTGAGGGTAGCCTGCAGTTCTTGGTCCATCGAGACTGGACGCTCGACTGGCCACGTGCCGAAACCCCGACGCATCACATACTGATGGGGTTTGACCCAGACCTGGAAAGGGCTACAGAGATCGCTATTCGGGAGACTGTGGAGTTTCTTATGGAGCGGACGGACTTGTCTTCCGGTGAAGCTTACTCGGTGATTTCGATGGCAGTAGATCTTAGGATTACTGAGTTGGTGGACCAAAATGTAGGTGTTCACGCGATGGTGTCTAAGGAGCTACTCCAGACCGGCGGGACGGAGCGCGAACCATCTGGCCTATTGAACGGGAACTAACCGATACCTTTTGTCTAGATTTCCGCTCGTTTCAGCTTTCTTGATAGGGCTTCTCGGTTCACTAGCTTGTGCTTCGACGTCACCGACGGATTTAGAAACAGCGGACTGTGGCCATCGGGTTGATCCGAGCATCGTGAGCTTGGGTCAGAACGTAGTTCTTTCAGAGTCCGGAGAGATTCAACCGCCGCAGGGCCGACCGATCCAGGAAGGCTGGACTCTAGGACGGTCAGCTGAATCGATTACAGCTCACAACGAACGTGAATATGCTCAAGTTGCTTCCTACATGATGCCAATTCGTGATGCAATTATGTGTGATGTTGATGAAAC
>DCAZ01000007.1 GCA_002313925.1 Gemmatimonadales bacterium UBA1120 | reverse complement strand
TCCACCGTGGTCAACCCGCTGAGGTCGAGCCACCCATCCACACGCTCGGGCAACTCAAGTCCCTCTGTAGAGTGCAGTTCACAGAAATCAAAATCTTGAGGGCGCGAGATTGATTTCCTCTTCGCCTTTAGCCGCTCATTAACGGAGAAGCCGGTCGCCTCCTCTATAAGGGACGATCTTACTTTTCGTCGGATTTCAGCCTCATCCTTGTTCTTCTGACGAAGAAAAATCGAGATAAGCAGTAAGAGCAGAATCCCAATGATCAGTACCACTGCGAAGGTCCCCGTACTCATTTGCTCTTCTAAGCCTTGCCTTTATTCTCTATTCGGTAGTCAGTCTAGCTCGAAGCGTCTTCCCAGTTCTCGATGAGGTGGGCTGCGCTGCGCCAAGCGAGCGCCTGTGACGTAAGCGTAGGATTTCGTGCACCACTCGTGCCCATCACTGAGGCCCCAAGGATTCCTAGGTTTGGAGACTCATGTGAAAAGCCCCACGGATTAACAACATTCGTCTCCGGATCATGTCCCATGCGAGTGCCTCCGTAGGCGTGTGTGGAGATACCCATCGAGTTGCCAAGCCCACCCCGGACGACCTCAATAGCACCTGCTTCCCGGTACCAGTCCTCCATACGATTCTGAGTGAATTCAGCGATCGCACGTTCGTTCTGCTTGAATTGAGCGGTGATACGAATCACCGGGAGGCCAAGTTCGTCGGTGACCGTAGGATCGAGATCGAGGTAATTGTCTTCGTAAGGGAGCGTCGTTTTTTGGATATAAGACGAGTGGGAACGGTCAGCATGTTCCCGAATGAACCGCTTCCATCCGGAGCCCCAGTTCCGTCCGTTTCCGTAGGTGCTCATGCTTGCCGCTGAGATCGGTCGCCGGTCAGACATCACCCAGAGGTTGCCACCTCCGATGAAATCGTGCCCTGCGTGGTCAAAGTTATCATCGGCCCAGTCATCAATCGCGACGCCTTGAGCTGGCAGTCCATACCAAGACTTGAGGTCAAACGGGAAGAGCGCACTAACGGCTGCACCTTGATGGTGGCTGAAATAGTGACGTCCGACCTGTCCGTGATTATTCGATAGACCGTCCGGATAAGCACTCGACTTGGAGAGCAGAAGTAGTCGCACGTTTTCGTACGTGTAGCAGGCTAGCAGTACGACTTTGGCTGGTTGGAAGTACTCCTCGTTTCCGACCACATAATTCACACCTGTTACCCGACCCTCACCGTCCATCTGGAGGGTTGTTACGTGGGCTTGAGTCACGATCCGCAGATTACCAGTGTCGAGAGCTTTCGGGATTGTAGTCAGGTGCGGTGAATTCTTTGCGTTGACGGGGCAGCCGCCTTTGGAGCAAAAACCATGATAGGCGCAGCCGGCGCGGCCATCGTAGCGCTCAGAGTTGATTGCTGCGGGACCTGGAAAGGGATGCCACCCGAGTGAGTGAGCAGCGTCAGCCATCGTTTCAAGAAACCCTGTCCAACGTAGGGGGGGCATAGGGTAGGGTCGCTTCCGGGCCCCCTCGAACCTATTCCCTTTCAGGTCGATATTGCCGCCAACGTTGCCTGCCTGGCCTGATACCCCGATCTCGCGTTCGACCCGGTCGTAGTAGGGCTCGAGTTCATCATACCCAAACGGCCAATCTTCGACAGTTGAATTCGCTGGGATCTTAGACTGCCCGTAACGACGTGCAGTTTTGCTTACAACCTGGAAATCCCAAGGATTGAGGCGCCAACTTTGCGCCCAATAGTGGACCGCGGTTCCACCAACCGCATTCATCATTGGATGCCCACCTACACGGTTGGCGTTAGTCGCGGATGTAGCTCTCGACGTGGGTCGCTCGTTCTCACACTTCTTTACGAGCATCGGCCAGTCACGGTAGTTGTTACGAATCTCGTCAGGTGCAAAGTCACGCTGGTCTAGCCAGGTGCCCGCCTCGAGACCCACCACATCCAGTCCTGCTTCAGCCAAGGGCAGCGCAGCCACGCCTCCGGCGGCGCCCATCCCAACAATCACAACGTCGGTGGACCTGAGTTGCCTTGGCATCGGTCACCACCCCTTTGGGCAGGAGGAGTAGATCATCGGGGCCGCCCGGTACGGAACATGGCCAACTCGTAGGCTGAACGTCGTTCCGGCTCTAGTTCTTCAGCTTCGAGTTGCTCCTGATCTTCCTCGGTGACACGCATGCGAACACCCGGATAATCGATAAGGTCCCAGCCCGCGAATTCTCGGTTCCCACCATAGTGCGGGTCCCCGAATGTGCCTTGCCATGTGTGACTCTTCACCATGTTGAAAAACGAACCCGAACTGCCAACAAAGCCCACTCCGGCACCGGAAGCTCCCCCGGTTTGTACGTCAATGAGCGCAGAATCCTGATTTCGCTCCGAGAGTTCGATGAACCGGGCACCACGGGTGTATTCACTATATCTATCGAGCGCTGCAAGCCCTGTGCGATAAGACTCAACAGAATCAGGTCCAAGCTCACTGAGGGTGCGGTCGATATATCCAAGAGCGTCCGCTTCAAGTGCCCCAATGCCAAGCTCATCCGACGGGATCAAGCGGTCGACCATTGCCGCGAGTATCTCGGTTTCCCTAGCTGTAAGATTCA
>DCAZ01000125.1 GCA_002313925.1 Gemmatimonadales bacterium UBA1120 | reverse complement strand
CCTACGTAACATCTATATGGAGGACCCCGGACCTGCTCAGGTTGATTCTTGGATGGGTCAATCCGTCGGACACTGGGAAGGGGATACCTTCGTAGCCGAAGGAAGTGGATTCAATGACCAAACATGGTTTGATCGAGCTGGTAATCACCACAGCGCCTCCATGACTGTGGTTGAACGCTACACGATGACAAGCCCTCACCACATCCTTTATGAAGCTACGATCGAGGACCCAGAAACGTTCTCTCGTCCCTGGATGATCCGCATGCCCCTGTATCGACATGTCAACGAAGATGCACGGCTTGGACAATTCAAGTGCGTGGAGTTTGTCGAGGAACTTATGTACGGCCAACTCCGGAAAAATCCAATCGGGTCTGAGGAGGGAAGATGAACATGCGTCGTACAACATTGATCTCGGCAGTTTTGTTGATGATCGCAAGTTCTGGGTTCTCATCCCACATAACAGCAGAGGTGCAGGCACGAGCAGACGGACAATGGGTCATGCCGCGGACAGCTGATGATCGACCCGACCTGCAGGGGAATTGGACGAATGCAACGATTACTCCAATTCAACGACGCCGAGACCAGGACGCTGTCTACAGCCCAGAAGAGGCGTCAAGGCTCGAAGGGGGACGAGCAGCTCGCACTGAAGCCTTGAATCAACCAAGTGACCCAGATCGGGTGGCACCGCCAGTTGGGGGTGATGGATCAACCGGAGCAGCCGGTGGCGTGGGAGGATATAACTACTTTTGGATTGATGCAGGTGATCGGGTTGCGATGTTCGACGGAGAACCAAGAACTTCTCTTATCATTGATCCAGCTGATGGTCGCTACCCATCCCGAACTGATGCGTCACGACAACGGATGGCTGAAGCCTCTCAATTCCGTAGACAGTTTGGCCAGTATGACAATCCTGAGAACAGGCCCCTCGCTGAGCGCTGTGTGGTTTCATTCGGATCTAACGCCGGTCCACCGATGCTCCCTAACTACTTCTACAACAATAACTACACGATTGTACAAACCCCTGATCACATCATGATCATGACTGAGATGGTACATGATGTAAGGATCATTCAGATGGGCACGCCCAAACCATTACCGAAACATGTGAAACCCTGGTTTGGCGACTCTTGGGGCCACTGGGAAGGTGACACGCTGGTAGTTGTAACGACCAACTTCAGTCCGACGCAGCTCAACCGGGGGCAGCTATCCGGAGCTACTGACAACCTCAAGATAACTGAGCGTCTTACGCGCGCCGACGAATACACCCTGAATTATGAGTTCACGGTGGACGACCCGGAAACTTGGACAGATACTTGGAGCGGTGAGGTACCGTTCACCAGGCTCCCTGGTCTTGTCTATGAGTACGCTTGCCATGAAGGAAATTACGCGATGTTCAATGTGTTGAGTGGAGCCCGCGCGCAGGAGCGGCGCGAAGGCGGCCGTCAAACACCCGAGAGGTAAAAACCGATGCGAAAGAATCAAACAATACTAGCACTGATGGGGTTAGCGACTGTGATTACAGTCGTACCGCTGATGGCTCACCACGCGTTTGGAGCTGAATTCGATAGAGATGCTCCAATCCGCCTGCAGGGACCGGTGGTGAAGCTTGAGTGGGTCAATCCGCATGCATGGATTCACCTGGAAATCACCAAGGAAGACGGCACGAATGAGGTGTGGATGGTAGAAGGTGGTACCCCCAACACGCTTCTTCGTCGCGGACTACGGCGGGACTGCCTGACCCCAGGAACCGAGATTATTGTGGATGGTTATCAAACCAAAGACCATTCACTCACCCGAGCCAATGGGCGTGATGTGACATTCACGGATGGTACCAAGATTTTCTTGGGGTCGTCAGGTACCGGGGCACCTTACGAGGCTGAGATGCTCGCTACCCGGCAGCAACAGGGAAGGTGTTAATTCCGCACTACATATGTGAGTCCAGACGGCCCGCTAGGAGAACCCAATCCAGCGGCCTGCTGCTGCAACAACAAACCAGAGGACTACCGAGATAGCTCCTGTGGCAGCGTTTATATAGGCCACCTTGCTGTCTGCCCTGGCAATTCGATTACGAACCAGAAAAGTGAACGCGAGTGCTAAGGGTAGTGTAGTGATTTTGACCCAAAAAGCTCGGTTGTAATAGCACTTGATCGCTTCCGACAGAAAAAGCGGTACCCCCGTCGCGATCATCACGATAACTGCTACTAACAACCAGGGGCGGACTTGCCTGTTCAGTTCAGAAATGCTTTGGTGAATTAGCCCGAAACCCATCAATCTGAGATCCACTAGCAGGATACTACCGCCCAGCAAACAAAGTCCTAGCAGATGCACCGCTTCGATAACCGGAAACAACCAAAGAGAATTCTGGATTGTACTAGCGACTACGGTGGACTCGCACCATTCAAAAAATGGGAGGAGCACCTTACCCGTTCCTTGCTGACATCGGCATATAGAGCGGTCGCGAGATCAGTTGAAAGATCAAATTATTCTACCCCGGCTTCGACCACAC
>DCAZ01000078.1:5373-5527 GCA_002313925.1 Gemmatimonadales bacterium UBA1120 | reverse complement strand
TTCAGGTTATGCGTTATCAGTCTGCTTTCGAGCAGAGCTCTGGGCGGGGATTGAACCCGCGACCTCGTCCTTACCAAGGACGCGCTCTACCACTGAGCTACCAGAGCGCGCTTCTGTCTGTACCGTTTACAAAGCGGGAGACGGGACTCGAACC
>DCAZ01000078.1:0-5063 GCA_002313925.1 Gemmatimonadales bacterium UBA1120 | reverse complement strand
CGACCCTCAGCTTGGAAGGCTGATGCTCTAGCCAACTGAGCTACTCCCGCAGCCCTACTTTTTTTCTTCTTGTTATTGGTCGGTGCGGCACAAGTGGTGGGGGGAGGATTCGAACCTCCGAAGGCTATGCCAGCAGATTTACAGTCTGCCCCGTTTGACCGCTTCGGTACCCCACCAAACTGACACCCGAATCGCCAAGTTAGAGCACCCACTAGAACTGTCTGGACCTCCTCCCAAATGCGGAAAAGAGCCGACCCTAGATAGTCTGGGGTCGGCCTTTTCTGATCAAGCCTCAAAAGGTAATTACGGGCTTTGATAGCGTAAAGGGCTACGAAGCCTTGCCAATAGCACTAAGAACGGAACTCCAGAAACACTTCATTCCTCAATGCGCCCACGGCACAGCCAAGGTTAAGGTCGTCCCTAGTTAGTAGCAATTTCTCTAGACCTAGGTGTGCGAGATGGTATCTCTTGGGGCACCTAGGTTTTGAGATGATAGCTATCGCCTTAGAACGATGAAAATCACCCCTCCACCATGATCGGTGCCATAGCGCGTCGTCGCGTCTGCAGGACTCATGCGCTCGGCTGTCTGGACTTGATCCACACGCAATGCTTCGAGCTCATCAAGTCCACCGCGCATGACGCCATCCACGTAGACTCGCGGACTCTGGCCACCGCGACCGCGGAGCCAGGCCGGGCGCAATCGTTGTACAGCCTGATACAGGGTTAAAACCTGCATGTCAGGCGTAAAATCTGCAGCCAACAGTTCGTTGGCGCTCCCGCCACCCATCCCAGCGCCACCCGCGGCCGCGCATCCGGCAAGACCAAGCGCCAGGGCGAAAGAGGCAACCATGCTTCGATTTAACTTGTGCGGACGCATCAATGTTCTCCTTGCTTAATAAGAACTAGACCCAAAACCTTCATCCCGTCTTTCAATGATATCTCACCATCTGGCTTGACCACCGAATACTCTCATCAGTGCCCTCCTACCACCCCTTGTGTCAATAGCTGAACTGAGAATAAGTGCGTGCCTTGGTTATCGACCAGATCTGGGAACCTACTTCCTACCAAATCGTGACCCATTCGAAAAACACCTGTCATCGATGCATCTTGTGGGTAACCACCCACTCCTTCAGACTCTGCTCCTCACGCTTTAGGAGAGAACGCATGCCCCGCTTCGTCCCCATTGGGATTCTACTATCCCTAGTAACACTGGCTTCCCTAGAACCTCTGGGCTCCCAGACCATTGACTCCCTTGCCTTTAAGGACCTCCAATTCCGGATGGCCGGCCCATTCCGAGGTGGAAGATCATCAGCAGTTACAGGTTTTCCTGCCAATCAAGACCGCTGGCTCATGGGAACAACTGGAGGAGGTGTCTGGGAGACTACGGATAACGGAATCTCTTGGCAAAATATCTCGGATGGCTTTTTCGGTGGATCGATAGGAGCAGTCAGGGTAGCAGACTCGGATCCCAACGTCATATACGTTGGGCAAGGTTCTACCGACATTCGAGGTAACACGTCAACGGGGCGCGGCATGTGGAAGTCGATGGACGCGGGTCGGACGTGGGCCTTCGTAGGACTTCCTGAGGCTGGCCAGATTGGGCGAATCGAGGTGCACCCGGGAGACCATAACCTCGTTTATGTGGCAGCCCTCGGCCATCCGTTTGGGAAGAATCCCGAGCGTGGGATTTTTAGGTCCGGGGATGGGGGCGAGACTTGGGAGCATGTGCTCGCACTGAACGATTCTACAGGCGCATCTGACCTGACTATGGATATGGTAAATCCTCGGATCCTGTACGCTGGGATGTGGCGTGGTGAGCGTAAACCCTGGACCCTTATCTCTGGAGCAGAGGAAGGTGGAGTCTATAAGTCTAGCGATGGAGGCGAGACCTGGCGAAAGCTCAGTGGGGGCTTGCCCGAAGGAATTATCGGTAAGGTCGGCGTAAGTGTCTCTCCTGCAGACCCGAATAGGGTTTGGGCTATCCTGGAAGCGGAGCCTGATGGTGGAGTCTACCGTTCAGACGACAGCGGAGAGACTTGGATCAGAACGAATTCCGATAACAATCTTCGCCAACGGGCTTGGTATTACACGCACGTCCAAGCAGACCCGCTCGACCCAAATACGATATACGCATTAAATACGAGCTTATATCGGTCGGTCGATGGAGGGGTGACTTTTGATGTCATCCCCGTACCACACGGCGACGTCCACGACTTATGGATACATCCAGATAACGCAAATCGTATGATCGTCGCGGACGATGGCGGGGGGCAGGTTACCGTAAATGGTGGAGCCAGTTGGTCCTCATACTTCAATCAAGCCACCGCAGAGCTTTATGACGTGATCGTGGACAATGGCTTCCCCTATCGTCTCTATGGAGCGCAACAAGACAATACGACGATATCGGTACCTGCTTGGACTGACGTGAATACTCTCTACCCAAAGGAGCACTGGCAAAACGTAGGAGGTTGTGAGTCAGGACCCGTGGCACTCCATCCCGACTACCCGGACGTTGTCTATGCGGGTTGCTACGGTGGGGTCATGGACCGGTACGACCTTGGGACTGCTCAGCGACGCAATATCATGCTTTATCCCCAACTGCAGTTGGGGATGGCCACTAAGGACTTAAGACATCGGTTCCAGTGGGTATCCCCAATGCTGGTTAGTCAGCACGATCCGCAAACCATTTACCACGGATCCCAGCATGTGAACCGCTCCCGAGATGAGGGCGAAACCTGGGAGACGATTAGCCCGGACCTGTCCACCAATACACCCGAACACCAGGAGCAATCGGGAGGACCCATTAACGCAGATGTCACTGGGGTTGAGATCTATAATGTTGTGTTTTCGATTGGCGAATCTCCGTTCACAGCAGATGAGATCTGGGCTGGAAGTGATGACGGACGAATTCACATTACACGTGACAGTGGAGTGACTTGGGCTGACATCACTCCAGAAGGAATGCCAGCCTTAGGAACAGTCGACGAAATAGAACTATCCACACATAATCCAGGGCAGGCGTACGTCGCTGTACAGCGGTACCGGCTTGACGATTTCAGTCCATATGTTTTCCGAACAGATGACTACGGCGTATCCTGGACGCTCGTCGTTGATGGCATACCCGGAGACTATCCGGTCCGCACGGTTCGGGAAGATCCAGAACATGAAGGGTTACTCTTTGCTGGCACCGAGTTTGGGGTCTTTGTGACCTTAAATGGTGGGAGCACCTGGCAAAGTTTCCAGAAGAACCTACCCATAACACCCGTGACCGGGATGAGGATCGCCCATGATGATCTAATCCTGTCAACACAAGGAAGATCGTTCTGGATCCTAGACGACATTAGCCCAATCCGTGAAATCGGTACCGCTGTTGAGAGTGACAACTACCTGTTCAAGCCCCGGACTGCAGTCCGCCTCACTAACGTGGGCGCGGCCTCAATGGCTGAATTGACACCAGATCCGCGGCCAACTGGCGCATTAATCCACTATTACCTCGCTCAAGAGCCAGATGAAGAAGTTCGTATTGAGGTGGTGGACGACCGCGGAGAGGTTGTACACATATTTTCGTCTGACTCCATCACTGCGGAGGAAAGCAACGGACAGAAAATCGATAAAGCCCCAGGATTAAATCGCCTAGCATGGCAGATGTTTTACCCGGGTCCTGAGATGCCAGAAGGCGCAGTCGTATGGGGTTATACAGGCGGAGTGGTTGCACCCCCAGGCACCTATGGAGTTCGGATGACCGTAGGTGAGCAAGTGCAGGAGCAATCTTTCCAGCTATCACCCGACCCTCGGATCCCGAATGTCACCTCAGCAAGCTATCAGGAGCAGTTTCAAATTGCTCTTGAGGTAAGAGACTCTATCAACTCTATCTCTCGTGCTATTGAAGACCTCGCTACCATCCGGGAACAGGTCCAGGGGGTGATGGATCGGGCTGAGTCTGTAGGACAGGCCGACGCACTTCAGGAACTAGGGGATACGCTCAATGACAAGTCCACTGGTATCACTGAAGATCTGATGCAACCGAACAACCGCTCCTCACAAGATCCAATCCGGTTCTTACCCCACCTCGATAACCAGTGGCTTGAGTTGTATGGGCGAATCACTGGAACGGACGGTTACATATACGGCGGCGCGGAAGGCGCACCCCACGAGGGAACAACCGAACGGCTCAGCGTACTGATTGATGAGTGGGATGTTGTGCACTCACGCTATCTGGAACTGTTAGAAAACGAATTACAGCGTTTCAACAATGCAGTCGAACGGCTTGGACTTCCCGCAATTGTTCTACCAAGACGAGGTAGGCTGGTTAGCTGATAAAAGGAGAATGGCATGACGAACTCTGATAATCCGCACTTCAATCTTTACCGTCGGAGACTTGGTATGGTCTTCGCCTTGGTGGTCGCAGGCCTGTGCCTCGCTAGCCCGGTAGCGTCCCAGGACGCTGCAGCGGTAGACCTGAATGGGGTTACGGCGCGCCTCGAAACGGAGATCCACAAGATCCTCGAAGAGACCGGAATCCCCGCGATTTCGGTCGCCTTAGTACGTGACGGCGATGTTGTGTGGACTGGCGCCTACGGTTACGCGAACGTCGGAGCGAGCGTCCGGGCAACGACAGAGACCTACTTCAGCACAGGGTCCACCTTCAAATTCGTCACGGCGACGGCGATCATGCAGCTCGTCGAGAAGGGTGACCTCGAACTCGACACACCGCTGAACGAGTTTGTCGGCCCTGATCTCACGATCAGCGGCGCGGACGATGTCACGTTCCGCCACCTACTCAGCCACCACTCGGGGCTTCGGGGGCCTGTAGCCACGGTGCCGCTGTGGTCCAGGGAGGCACCACGCACACCTCTTGAACTCCTTGAAGGCACGACGCGCACGGGTCCTCCCGGAGAGGAGTATCGCTACTGCAACGAGTGCTACGGCATCATGGCCTGGGTCGTTGAGAAAGTCTCGAACCGCAGCTACGACGAGTACGTTGCGGAAAGCATCTTGCAGCCACTAGGCATCGATATCGCTTCAGCCTCGGTCCCCACGCCGGCCATGGTCGAGCATTTGGC
>DCAZ01000121.1 GCA_002313925.1 Gemmatimonadales bacterium UBA1120 | reverse complement strand
CATAGATTCTGCAAGCTGTTGATCAAAATCAGGGAACCAGAATTGATCAGGATGGACCTTATCAAGGTCCTGTAAGCGAAGCCACTGCCCTGCGAACCTCGGGCCAAGAGACTCAGCACGCCTGTCACTCAGCATCCTAAGTACTTGATTCTTGAGTTCTTCCGGATTAGAGAGTTCCCCTTGCTCAGCAACTCCTAGCAGTTCAGGGTCAGGCGCAGTCCCCCACAGGAAAAAAGAAAGTCGCGACGCCAAATCGACGTCACTAATTCGATAGCTTTCTCCCGGCTGCGTGTTCGGAGGAGCTTCTTCGAAACGGAATACGAAGTGAGGACTTGCTAGAATCGCTTGGAGTGCAGTACGGATTCCAACCTCGAAACCACCACTCGCACCTTCCTCATAAAACGACATTAGGAACTCAAGATCCCGCTCATTGAGTGGTCTGCGGTATGCTTGTCTGGCTAGTCTGGAGACAATCTCCTCAGCGCAAGGGTATGCCTCTTCAGCCAAAGTAGGACGACAGGTAAAAACATTCTCCCGAATCGGTGATTCAGAGACACCAGTAACCTTGCTCGGACCTGAAATTATCAGATCGCGGACATGTGGTAGAAGAGTCAAACCGTAACCACTGATACCGGTATGACGATCAGCAAGAGACCAGTCATGTGGGGACATCAGGTCCTCCACTGGTCCTTCTGTTCTCCGGATGAAAGCAGCTGTCACACGTTGCGGGCCGGCACGCACAAAGATCGGATCGGTCCGCATCGAAATCCCCTCAGGATCAGATATGCGCATCCATTGATCCAGATCCAAGAGCGCAACTCGTGATCCATTAACAGAGACCTCGACCTGCTCGAATCTCATGATCTGGCCAACGAAACCGTCACCGGTCGTGGTATGTTCAAAAGCGATCCGGAAAATGTACTCTCCATCTGCTGGGAACGTATGCATGACCGAGACGCCCCCTCGTGTACCAAATGGCGCACCAGGAACCCGTTCTGTCTGAGAGCGGTAGCCGGAGACATTGTAGGTATGCTCAGCCGGTCTCGCCTTGGGGTCACCCAACGCGAGCCGGCTGATGTCTGCAGCCGCATTCAGGTAGGCATCAAGTAGTGTCGGAGACAGAAGCTGCACGTCAGCGATGTTGTCGAAGTTTTCACTCTTGGTATCAAGCGGCAGGTATGCTCCCGCATCAACTTCAAGGCCAAGTAAATCATAAACTGCACTCTCATACTCCGACCGATTAAGGCGCTGGAATGTACGGCCACCTGGGTTGGGACTACGTGCGGCGAATCCGTCCATATGTATCTCAAGTTCTTCAGCTAGAACTCTGAGAGTGTCGCCCGCCGGACGCCTCGCACCGGGTGGGGGCATCATCCCGGCACGGACCTTCCTGATCATTTTCTCAGCCAGCTCTGGATTGTCTTCAGCGGTGGCCAAGTCGAACTGCTCCAGAGTCATATTCCCCCGCAATGCGCTGTCATTATGACAACGCACGCAATACTGCTGGATGACATCATTGCTTGAGGCTGCGCTTCGTTCGATTACGGAGACAGGAAGACCAACCCGCGCAGTCTCCAGATAATGCTCCCCTACAGAGGCGAGCAGCACCCCAAGTGTCGCCGATAGCACAGTAAATATCTTCATGATCCCGGCCTTTCGGCCATGCTCATCTCCCTATAGTCCTCCGAAGTCCCCCGAAATCCCCACAGCAAATCACCTCTGACTTAGGACACACTCACTAGCAATAACGATTGATAAGATGAACTCGTCACCCCTGAGGAGCCAGTCTAACAACAATTTAAGGTGTCTCTGAGATGCTTTTCTTTAGTCATCTACCAGACAGAGCCCCTTGCCACCAACTGCAGATTCGAAGTAAGGTCGGATTATGATTAGACTACGCTGGCTTTCGACTCTCACCGCCGTCCTCCTCGCGGCGGGCTCTAACCTTGAAGCCCAAACGACAGCTTACGTCGGCGGTTCCGTATGGGATGGCACCGGTGCTTCTATCATGCGGAACGTGACAATGGTTGTAGAGGACGGTCGCATTACAGCGGTGTCACCGTCAGCCGAAATTCCAGCTGGAACAGAGATCGTGTTCCTTGAGGGTAAAGTCTTGATCCCGGGGTTGATCAACACCCACGGTCATGTAAGTGGTCTATGGGCAGCCGAGGACGTTGTCGATGAGCAAGACCGTATCCGTGGTGACCTCGAACTCTTTGCGAAGTACGGAGTCACAACAGTGAATAGTCTCGGCGACGGCCTGGCCGTGATAGAAGCGCGGAAATCTTCAAGCCCCCTGGATCCACGAGCTCGGCTGCTATCGGCCGGAGCGGTAATCGCTGGCAATACTCCAGAGGCAGCTCGCAATCAAGCGATCGCTAATGCAGACGCGGGTGTTGATTGGCTCAAGCTCAGGGTAGATGACAATCTTGGCTCGTCCCGTAAAATGCCGTGGGATGCGGTCCAGGCTGTGATGGACGTCGGGAACGAAAGAGGGCTCCAGGTTGCCACACATCTTTTCTACCTTGAAGACGCCAAGCGCCTGATTGATATGGGAACTGGGATGATCGCGCACTCCGTAAGGGACACGGACGTGGATCAAGAGTTCATAGATAGTCTTCTCGAAAGTGGCATCTGCTATGTCCCGACTCTTACTCGTGAAGTAAGCACATATATCTACGGTACAAGACCAGGATTTTTTGACGACGAGTTTTTCACAGAGTATGCGCATAAGGGTGAAATCGAGCGACTGAGTGACCCTGCTTATATGGAACGTACCCGGGAGAGTGCCTCCGGCGCGGCGTACAGAGTTGCGCTCGTTCAGGCAATGGAGAACATGGTAATCCTCCAAGATGCTGGCGCCCCCGTAACCTTCGGGACTGACGCGGGGCCTGCAGGCCGATTCCCCGGCTACTTCGAGCATATGGAGCTGGCACTGATGGTCGGAGGTGGGCTGACTCCAACACAGGCCCTGTTAGCGGCCACAAGTGTGGCTGCTTCATGCCTTGGCCTAGATGATATTGGAACCCTAGAGCCAGGAAAGTGGGCTGACTTCATCGTGCTGGATGAAGACCCTACCCGGGACATCACATATACCCAGACGATTGATCAGGTATACGTCGCAGGCCAACCGGTACGAACCAAGACTGAGGGCTAGCAGTAGCAACCGCTCGTTCGGAGGATCAAGCTACCTAGAAGGTCCTTGTAACAGCTGATCAAGTTGGAATACGCGACCATTTTTTACCACGGTTCGCACATCTCGTGCCGCCCGAATATTCTCTAGGGGATTGGCCCCAAACACCACAAGATCAGCTAGCATCCCTGGGCGAACGGAACCGAATTCTCGGCCGTAACCCATTGCAGCAGCAGAAATTGACGTAGTCGCACGCATAGCATCGATAGTGGACATGCCTCCGTACCGCACGAGGGCCTCCATCTCTGTAA
This sequence comes from Gemmatimonadales bacterium UBA1120, assembly GCA_002313925.1. GTDB lineage: Bacteria > Gemmatimonadota > Gemmatimonadetes > Longimicrobiales > Gaopeijiaceae > UBA1142. The sequence continues at coordinate 1,934 of DCAZ01000121.1, read as the reverse complement.
TCAAGCTGAGCCCTTGTGGATTGATCGGTGAATCCGTGCCCATCACCACCACGCCTCCTGCCTCTACGACCCTGCGCAAAGTTGACGCCATATCCTGAACGAGGCGCCGTGAAGTCTCCAGATCACCTCGGAGCCTCACCGCTTGAGGAGCCGACGGAGAGAAGGTCGTAACCCGAGGATCATCGAACAGAGATGGGTCATCCACGGTAACCAACGCGTAGCCGCCAGAGATACCAACTGTCGGAGTGATCGTCATGCCGGATTGCGCCAAGAGCTGCACTACGTCCTGATAGCTACGGTTGAGCGCCGTAACCTTAGTTGAATATCCCCTCCGGCTTGTTCCACTTACGTGCTCGACCCCATCCGCGCCATTGGCGACGGCGGGGTACAACTCGTGCGATGTTACCGGCATTCCGAGAGCGTGCGCTTCAGTAATCACCCTACGCTGGACTGCATCCGGGAGCCGCACATAGGTCTTCACGAGGTCATAACGCAAAGCCGCCGCTCGCTCCATCTCCAGCCCAACCTGTGCAGAACTCGCAAGAGAAGAAGCTCCACTGTAATAGATCCGACTACCGTCGATAGTGCCGCCTGTCCCGAATATGCGCGGCCCTATCCTTCGACCTGAGCCAATCGATTCACGCGCCTCTACCACATCATAAGGGTCACCTGCAGGTATGCGGATACTGGTGATGCCGTAGGAGAGCCAAGCCCTGCCTAATTGCTCGCCTGAGGCCAAATCCCCGTGCGTGTGCATCTCAATCAATCCAGGTGATACTACCCCATCTGTCGCATCCACAATCTCTCCCACATGCAGTGCCTCATCGTGGGGATCAACGCGGACAATCCTGTTTCCATCAATGACGATGTCGATATTTCGGTGCAATGACTCTGAGACACCGTCGAAGAGCGCACCTGCATGGACGACCACCCGCCCAGTCGGGATCGACCGCTGCCACCAGAGCGCTACCGGAATATCCTCGATGCGTCCATCGGTCAGCCAGATACGACGTAGGCGGTCGGTAGTCAGGTATACTATGGACTCTGAGTCACCAGCCCATGTCGGGTCATCTGCAAGTTCATTAGTGAGTCGCCTCGGAGGTCCAAGCGGGTCTCCACCCGGTGTCACTGGGATGACCCAAAGCACGCCAGTAGACACGTACGCCATAAGTCGACCATTTGGAGACCATACTGGACCGTCTGTAGACCTTGTACCTACTGAGCCATGAGGGAAAAATTCGAGCCAGCGTTCATTGGTTTGGAGAAACGGCTCAGGAAGTTCTTCCACATCTCCGGAGAAGGCCGGAGTGTAAGTAACACTTCCACCCTGAGTCATGCTTCCTTGGTCGGCATCTGCGGTGTCATCAGCATCCTGTGCAGTCACCCGGGCCAAGGAGATGAGAAGTGCCTTGTTCACGCCCTCCCTGAATCGCATCGAGTAACGCCAATGCGCAGAAACGGCTAACTGCACTCCGTCAGGGGACCAAGATACCCTACCAGGGTTATTCAGGCCTGAGCGCACAGTTCGTGACACGTTGGTTGAAAGAGAAATAATCCTGATATCACTGACTCTCCCACCAGATACCACATAAGCAATCTCACTGGCATCGGGTGACCAAACCGGTACCCCACCCCCGTCATTGGTCACCTGTTGCATCTCTCCACTCTCGACATTGTGTACCCAGATTTGGAGCATGCCCGATCGATCAGAGGCATAGGCCAATCGGGATCCATCCGGTGACCACATTGGATCAGTTTCCACATAAGCATCGTCGGTGAGGCGAACCGGATCACCACCGATCGGCATCACCCACAGGTCACCAAGTGCTGCAAAGGCCACACGATCACCCCCCGGTGCCACAGCGGGAGAGACGATCCCCTGGACTGCCCTGCTGCTCGAATCATCAAAGTCACGGAGAGCCTTCCGGTAGGTA
>DCAZ01000115.1:92002-100635 GCA_002313925.1 Gemmatimonadales bacterium UBA1120 | reverse complement strand
CCCTGCTGGCCTTGTTGTCCCTGTTGCCCTTGCTGTCCCTGTTCACTGAGGCGCCTCTCCATCACTTCCATACCACGTACCAGATCGCGGGCTTCTTCGAGCGCTTCTTCAAGTGGGTTGCGCTCTCTTTGGCTGGCCGCACCTGCTGCTCGTTCAAGTTCATCACGCAGAGCTTGGAGGTCGGCTTCGATGGTCAGTTCAAGCGTAACAGCCGACTGAGGATCCCATTGCTCAATCGTACCTCTAGAGTACTGCAGTTTCTCTTTTAACTTGGATTCCCGAATGTGGTTAGCTCCATCTTGCAGTGCTCTCGCGGCCTCTGGGTTATCAGCACTGCTGCTTGCTGCTGAACGATCAAGTTCCCGTTCCAACTCTGAAACAGCGTCTGTCATCTGATCTTTGCGTTCTCTGAGCTGTTCAATTGCTCTCGATCTTTCAGCTCCAGACGTAGGGAGCTCTCGGACCTGCCGCTGAACGTCACGTTGCTGTTCTTGAAGTTTTTCAACCTGATTAATCGCAGTTTGGGCATCACGCCGAGCGCGGTCCGAACGGGCTTCTTCAAGTTGCCTCCGCGTCTCCTCAAGTCGGCGCAGCGCTGTCTGCGCTTCAGTGGTTGAAGTGCTGCCATCCTGAGAGGCTGACTGGCGCATTGCTTCGGCAGCCTGCTGAAGTTGCCGGGCTGTTTCTTCAAGCTGCTGGTCGTTGTTTTCTCTTGCGAGCCGGAGTAATTCTCTTGCAGCCTCTTCAGTTTGCTCCGCTAATTCTCGTTGCGCAGTCCCTCCGCCTGAGGGTGCTCCCTGAGGGGAGACCTGAGCACGGCGCCTCTGACGCTCAGCCTGTTGTTCTTGTCGCTGTGACAGCTCCTTCAGCTTTTCGAGCAGTTCGTCGAGGTCATTGTCAGCTTGGCGTTGAGCACCGCGCTGGACGGTCTCATACTGGTTTTTCAGCTTATCAAGTTCGAGTTCAAATAGGTCGGCAAGATCTTCTGCGGCCGCTTGGCTACCACCACCACCACCCGGTTGCTGCTGCTGTTGGGTAACGTAGCGCTCGTAGGTTTCCTCAGCTTGCTGCACATATCGTAAGGCAATCTGTTCGTCTGGGATTGCTTCACGTAATTCTTCCGTATCGAGGTCCTCCTGCGCATTCGTCATCGCTTCAACTGCTTTTGGCAGGATCGAAGAAACATCGCGGAACCCAGGATCTGTCCGGGTCAGCCCTCGGTTCTGCATTCGCTCCAGTAGTGTGCCGACCTGTTCCTTGAGACGACCCTGTGAGAGCGAAACGCTGACCACGTTCTCGCTAAACTCTTCTGGGTCGTAGCTGTCTCTTTGGCGAATGAGATTAAAAGTTGCAGAGATGATCTGCCGTTGTAGCTCAGAGAGCGCTGTCTCAGGTGTTTGGCCGCCACCGCCACCTTGCTGCTGTCCACCACTTTCCTCTCCCTGCCGGTAGGCCCGTTCTAGAGGGCGTACGTTAAGGAAGAACATGTCACTGGCTACAGCCCGGGTGCCTGAGATGGTCCGGTTATCACGTACGAGAGCGTAATAGGCGATCAAGTCTCCTGGCTCGAGTTCCCACTCTTCGAGGAAAAGCGTATGGCCAGCTGACACCTCTGGCAGAGGGGCGCCAGATCCCTGAAATAGCGGGACCGTATCCTCCTTTTCACCATTTACGGAATAGACGATCCGTACGTCACCAATTCCGTAATCGTCATTTGCACTGACTTCCAGATAAACCTCTTCGATTGGCGAAGCCGCGACGTCTCGACCCGGCTTAGAGAAGTGAACAGAAGGCTCTTGATCCGTAAGGAGATCAATCCTGTATTCGGGGGAAGCCGGAACTAAATCACCATTATCCCGGGCAAGCTGGATCGAGTAAAAACCTTCCTCGCGCACTGTAAGGCGGGCGAGAAAGGTGCCGTCCTCTTCCAAGCTGAGATCCTGCGCTGTTTCCCCGTCTATGAGAAATTGTCCGCCCGAAGTGACCATCGTCGAATGGATGCGGAACTCTACCAGTGTCCCTGGCAACGCTGCTATATCTCCGCCATCCTCGCGGGTACGCGGTTCGAGCCCGGTATACCTGGGAAAATAGTACGTCAAATCAAGTTGATCGACATACGGTAGGTCCGCTACGTCGATTGAAAATGTTTCAGAACGAATCCCTGCCGCTTCGACAAAGTACTCGGTCGGATCGTCTACTCCGAGCAACAGCGCCTCAAAATCTCCCGATTCAGTGGACAGCATAGTGAGTCGTTGAAAAGTTTGGTCCGGGCCTTTGCGCGTGAAGATCGACACGTCACTGGACTCAAACCCTCCAAGCGTTGCGGTCACCAACTGGTCAGATCCTCGGGCGATGGTTGTATCACCAGGTTGGATATTGACTTCGTAAGGGTTCACCGCCGCTGCAGCCCTGGTCGGGAGAAGCAGGGCTGCCAGCCCAAGCCTCAAGTGGCTCGGACCGAGCAGCACCAATGAGAGGCCAAGTACTGCGATACCAGTGATGATCCCAGTTAGTCGATAAAGGGCACCCTGTTCGACGCGTCTTCCGCCCTTGATCTTCCGGGCTCTGGTGAGCGCGTTCTGCACCAAGTGATCTCCCAATGCTGGTGAAAAGGCTTCATTGGGGGCCTCGAGCGCGGTGACGACTGAATGTTCGAGTGATGGTTCGTGTTCCTCAAAGTAAAGCCCAACCTGCTCATCACTCACCCGGCGGAATAGATGGCGTAGGATGAACCAATAAGTGGTCGCTACTAGTGTGCCCCAGGTGAGTATTCGAAGCCAGATTACAGAGGGGGCCGAAAACCGCATCTGCTCAAGGCTGAGCGCAGATACTAAGAGTACCAATCCCGTGATTGCAGCGATCCAAGTTAGGCCGCGGAGAAAAATTCGGGTTCTCCAGCGCCGACGTACACTCCTGACGACCGTCAAGATTCTGCCCTGTGCCATCCGTCTATCGGAGTCCCTCATTCACCTCTCCTTAGTCGTCCTGGCTCAACCTAGGGGCCGATAAGCTATATCACCACAGGATAGCGGTTTCTCTTTATTACGACTCGGCCTTTAGAGAGTTGTGGCTAGGTTGTCGTCAGCGTTGCAGCTGCAGTTCGACGGGATACCCAGTTCGACATGAGCGTCTCTGCCGCCAGTAAGCCGAATGCTGCAATGAGCACCCACCTCCAGAGGGCTTGTCTCCGTTCTTGATCTTCCATTTGGAGTGCAGTCGCTTGGACGAATCCCGGCGCAGCGTCAGGGTTTGGCGCAGACGATGTTACCTGAGCCACTAGTTCCTCTGGATCCAGAGTAGTGAGATTGGATTCTTCCAATTCAACATTGACTGCGACTACGAACGGGCGTTCGGGATCTGAGCCAGGCGGTCGAATGGTATAGAAACCGCTCTCATCTAGTGCCAGATATCTAGGTCCGTCATCGGAGGAGAGATCGATCGATTGCCCCGAAGGTGTAAGAGCGACCTGGTCTCTATCGTCTGAAAGTTCTGCTGATTCCGCTGAAACCAGGCCTGCACTCGCTAGTGCCGCAGGGTCGCCAAGGTCGAGGACTTGTCCAACCGTGAACCAGGGGAGTGCTTCGGTGCGCCCACCGATGTACTCAGACACTCGATGGATGAATGGCAAATAAACCGGTTGGAGGGCCAGGTCATTCCAGAAAGAGTCCAATGTCGATGTCCAAACAAGCACTGTACCGAGCCCGTATACTTGTTCAGCGAAGGCTACGGATCCGTCATCAAATCGAGCAAGGACGCTCGCCGAGTCGGAGAGTACGAAGTTACGAGCGCGGAAAAAACGTGCACCAGTGAAGTCGCCACTCCGAGGGCCCGAAAAAGGCTCAAAAACTGGATGCCCATACTCAAGATGTCCAAGCCGTCCCCCACGTCCCTGGAGGCGGTCCTGGGGCTCACCGGCGGCGCCCGGAAGAAGATCCTGTGCCGAGGCCGGCCAGCCTGATCTTTCTCCTAAAACAACGAGAAGTCCACCACCTGCTTGGACGAAATTCCTTAAGCGTTCTGCCGATACCCCATCGATCCTGGCGTCGTTGATAATTACGGCATCGGTGCCATCTAAATCTTCTGCCCGGACATTGTTGGTTCTTCGATGGGTCAAGCGGAACCTACCATCGTCCGAGATCTCCAATGCTCGGCGCAGGTAAAGGCTTGCGTCCGTGCTTCCACCACCACCATCGATTATGAGCAGGGACAGGGCTGTCCCAGGTGAAACAACAAAGTTCATCACGTCGTCAGCAGTGAGTTCGTCAGTAGGAATGCGAATTGAGCCGCGAGTGTGAGGCTGTGAAATTGTAAATGGTTGGAACGCGACTGACGTCGCTCCATTGGCATCGAGTGTTACGGCTCGGGTCTGAATTTCTTGCCCGTCTAACTCGAGGCTGACATCTACCTCAAGGGCATCTACCCCTCCATTACGGGCTATGCGGGCAGTGGGTGTAATCCGTTCACGTCCCGAAACTGCCTGGCGGATCAAGTCAACATCTGTCACCTGGATGTTGTCCGGAGGATCTTCAGAAAGCTTGATTGAGATGACCTTGGCACCAGCTGGCAAATACACACCTTCATCGCCGGCCCATCCTATGCGTTGAAAGTCTGAAAGCAGATAAACTTCACCCACAGGCAGCTCTGATTCTTCCAGCACGGTTTGGGCGACCTTGAGGGCAGGTCCGAAGCTGGTTGATGACGAGCTGATGCTGAGGGTGTCTAATGCCGCGTTGAGCCGAAGGCGATCCCCAGTCGAGCGGGCAACCACCCGAGCTCCTTGCCCAAAAACGACTAGGCTTGCCCGGTCCAATGGTCCGAGGTCAGCGAAGATCTCGCGAGCTTCGTCGAGCGCTCGAGTGAATTGGTCACCGATCTCCATGCTATACGACTGGTCGAGCAGAACAACGATCTCTCGTGGTCCTGAGGCAACTCCTAGGCTCAAATCACTCCGATCAAGAAAAGGGCGCGCAAATGCTAGTGCGAGAAGTGCAAGGGCAAGCGAGCGCAGGGCGAGGAGTAGCCAGTGTTGAATGCGTCGTCGTCGCTGTTCCTGGAAAGGAATCCTTTCAAGGAACATCAGTGAAGGAAATGTGACTACATTCCGGCGTTGCCGGCGTGTCAGGTGCACAAGGATAGGTACTACGATACCGGCTAAACCAAGCAGAAATAGCGGTACGAGGAAGGCTAGGCTCATCGCTTACGAGTCCAGCGTTCACGAGCCAAGAGGTACTGGAAAAGTGCCAGATCGAGTGGCTCGGAAGTATCCAATAGCACGTAATCGATCCGGTTCTCCGTTAACCGGCGTTGTACCGTTTCGACATGTTCGGCCACAAGGCGTTTATAGTCGTCCCGCAGCCGGTTTGGTATCACCGGAATTTGTTCGCGCGTTTCAAGGTCTTCAAAGCTAGAAGAGTCTTCGAATGGGAAACTCAATTCAGTAGGGTCGAGTACATGAAAGACAATCACGTCATGCCCACGGGCGCGGAGCAGGCTGATCGAGTTGAAGACCTCCTCGGGACGCTCGTACAAGTCTGATACGATGACGACGATGCCCTTACGGCCAAGTAGTTCGGTGATCTTGAGTAGAGGTTCCCTGAGACTACCAGCCCGGCCCGCGCTTGCTCGGTCGAGTAAGTGCAGGATTGTGTCCAAGTGTTTCATCGACGGGGGCACGTATTCGACTATGTCGTGGTCGAAGGTCACGAGACCGACACGGTCTCTCTGTCTATTGGAGAAAAACGTGAGACATGCTGCCAAATACCTCGCATAATCGAGCTTCGAGACTTCATGGCTCCCGTAGCTCATCGATGCAGAGACATCGAGTAGGACGCTGAAATTAGCGTTTGTGTCGGCTTCAAAAAGCTTGATGTAGTGCCGGTCGGATCGGCCGAATAGCTTCCAGTCGATGCGTCGGATATCGTCACCGGGCATGTATTGGCGGTGTTCCGCAAATTCCAGGCTGAAGCCTAGATACGGTGAGCGATGGAGGCCAGTCAAGAAGCCATCCACTACCGTTTTGGCCAAGAGTTCCAGGTTGCTGATCCGCGCTAAGACCGCTGGATCAAGAAACTGTGCTCCTGAGTGAGATCCGCGCGCAACTGCCACTTGCTACATCCCTGAGGACGGCAAGGGCACAGCATCTAACAGTTTGTCCACAATTTCCGCAGAGGTGCGCCCCTCTGATTCAGCATGGAAGTTCTTCAGTACGCGGTGGCGGAGCACTGGGTGAGCTAACGCCCGTATGTCGTCAAAGGAGACGTGATAGCGCCCCTGTGTGATTGCTCTCGCCTTTGATCCAAGCACCATGTACTGTGCTGCCCGAACCGATGCACCGTACGCGACCCATTCGTTGATGAAGTCAAGGGAGTCTCCGTTAGCACCCGGGCGACTGGCTCTAGTCAATGCTACAGCATACCTGAGGACGGATTCCGATACAGGAACCCGTCTCACGAGCTCCTGAAAGGCTACCAGATCGGGACCGGTCACTGTACGACTGAACTCCGGCTTCAATATGCCAGTCGTTGTCCTCACGACTTCTAGTTCTTCGTCCTCCGGCATGTGGTCTATGATGATCTGGAACATGAACCGATCGAGTTGAGCCTCAGGAAGGGGATAGGTTCCCTCGAGTTCAATCGGATTCTGGGTAGCGAAAACGTAGAATGGTTCCTTGAGGTCGTATGTGCGCCCCTGCACTGTCACTCGGTGCTCTTGCATCGCCTCGAGTAGCGCAGCCTGGGTCTTAGGCGGTGTGCGGTTGATCTCATCAGCAAGGACGATATTCGCAAACACCGGCCCTGGTGAGAAAACCATCTCTCGTCGGCCTGTATCGGCTTGTTCTTGGATGATGTCTGTACCGGTGATATCGGATGGCATCAAATCTGGAGTAAACTGGATCCGTGAGAAATTAAGATCGACGACCTGAGCGATCGTATGGATCAATAATGTCTTGGCGAGACCTGGCACGCCGACCAAAAGACTATTCCCACCAACGAAGAGTGTAAGCAGGACTTCCTCGATTACGTCCTCCTGACCGATGATGAGCTTGTGAAGCTCACTCAAGATTCGCTCCCGTCCGTTTTTCATGCGTTCGGCGAGTGCTATGTCGGCGGCGTTATCGAGGGCAACCGTTCCGATGGCTTCGTCCGCCAAGGCTGTCTCCAGTTCAAATGGGGCTCACGAGGCCCGGATTAGTCGTTCAGCAAGCAGTTCCGCGCAATAGTAGTCCGATCATTAGTGCGTGTGTCCATACACGATATAGTTGACTCCAAGCTTGTACGCTTCATTGGACAAGTCGATCGGATAGTATCCCTGATCCGAGTATTCCCAGTACTCTGCAATGTCATTATTGAAATTAAAGACCACCATCAGTCGCTGTGTTGGGTCGTTGTCTTCAAATATCCCATACCATTGCGGGTTTCGTGGTCCGTAGGGTGGGATCACCTTCAGTGGTTCGATCTGGAAGAATGAATCGAAGACGCGGTGATCGTGTTCGAGTGGGGTGAGTGCAAGACCCGGCAACGCCCGTTCCATATGGTAAGCGAAGTTTGCCCATTCGTTACCGCGTTCGTTGCGAGTGTCATCCACTATCAAGAATCCGCCCTTCAACAAGTACGTGCCAAGGCCTGCGACTTCTTCTTCAGTTGGATTCCAGCTACCAACTTCAACGATGTACGCGATTGGATATTTGAAGATTTCGGGGTCATTCAGGCGGAGGATGTTAGAGCCCTCAGTTTGGGAATCGACGAACGTTGTTTCTTGGATGATGTTCAGAAAGTTCCGTTCAGCCCTGGGATAGTCGTGCGCCCAAGCAGGCTCACGTCTCCGGAAGAACCCTGAAGACCCTCGCCCGACATCGTATTGCACTCTGAAGAAGTGATACTTGCCGTCGTAGGGTGAATTGGTGTCACTGTAGGACTGCGGATTCCCGATTGAGAGTTCCGGTGTTCTACTTCTGCCTCGCTCGCTCGCAATCCAACCAACCCCAGCTCCTGTGAAGAGCAGGGTCACCAGCAATCTGGTGCCCTTACCAATCATGATCCCCCCGGTAAGCCAGATCGCAGAATGAGCAGAAGTTCAAGGGCAGCGTCAAAGTTAGGGGCGATTTCGAGTGCCTGAAGCACGGCGCTGCGAGCGCCGATTAGGTTACCTGCCTCCTGGTATGCGATCGCCAGTGCGTAGAGTGCTTGGGCCTTGTCCGTTGGATTCAGAGCGACGACGGCGGCCCTTTCGCGCGACGCCAGAGGATAGTTACCTACTTCTGCGTGGAGTGTTGCTAGTCGCTGGTGAAGTTCTATTTCATACGGCCATACTAGTACTGCTTTATCGAGCGCATCTGCTGCCTCTTTAGGGCGGTCCAGTTGTTCCAGCACATCCGCGTGCATCGTATAGGCATCATAGTTCGATTCCGATCTCTGGATGAGCTGTGACAGAGCCTGCTCTGCGCCAGTAAGATCACCGACTCCGTTGTAGGCTTGGGCCAGATACCAATACGGACTGTCCGGTCCTCCATAGTTCGGGAAAATCTTGCGTGCGGCCTCTAGGTGGGGCTGAGCGTCGGTATACCGTTCTTCCCCGACGAGTGCTGTGCCGAGCCTGAGTCTCGCGATGAAATCACCGGGGTGCAGGTTGGCCCA